>NZ_JAJNOF010000027.1:0-17007 GCF_027854495.1 Stenotrophomonas sp. PI_27 | reverse complement strand
CGCGTGGATTCGCTTTGGTAGTGCCGGCCGCTGGCCGGCAACCAGGCCTCAACCCCCAGCCAACCCCAGATAGCGCTCATGCAGCGCTTCCACCTGCGCCTGCAGGTCCTCGGGGTGGCCATCGTTGACCACCACATCATCGGCCAGCGCCAACCGCTGCGTGCGGCTGGCCTGGGCGGCGATCATCTTGTCTGCCAGCGCGGCGTCGATGCCGTCGCGCTGCATCAGCCGGGCATGCTGCACGGCTTCGGGCGCGTCCACCAGCAATACCCGGTCCAACCACGGGTAGGCCTGCCGCCCACCGACCTCGGTCAGCAGCGGGATGGCGGCAATCGCATAGGGACTGGTGGCCTGCGCGCACTGCTGTTGCATCAGCAGGCGGATGGCCGGGTGGGTGATCGCTTCCAGCGCGGCCCGTTCGGTCGGGTCGGCGAATACATGGGCACGCAGGCGCGCCCGGTCCAGGCTGCCATCCGCCTGCAGCATGCCGGCGCCGAAGCGCTCGGCGATACGGCCCAGGGCGGGGCTGCCGGCAGCAACCACCGCACGGGCGGCCAGGTCGGCGTCGGCCACCACGATGCCCAGCGCCTCGAAGCGCCGGGTCACCTCGCTCTTGCCGGCGGCAATGCCACCGGTCAGGCCAACCACATACCGGCTCATGGGGATTCCCCTCAGCGCAGTCCGCTCATCACCAGGTACTGCTCCACCACGGGCGCGCCCCACATGAAGTACAGCCAGCCCGCGATGGCCAGGTAGGGGCCGAACGGGATCGGCGTGGCGCGGTCACGGCCCCGGGTGTACAGCCAGATCGAGCCGATGATGGCGCCCAGCACCGACGACAGCAGGATGATCGGCAGGATGCCCTTCAACCCGCACCAGGCGCCGAGGGCGGCCAGCAGCTTGAAATCGCCGTGGCCCATGCCTTCCTTGCCGGTCAGCTGCTTGAACAGCCACCAGACCATCCACAGCGACAGATAGCCCACCGCCGCGCCGACCAAGGCAGGCTTGGCCGGCATGTACAGGTTGTCGATGTTGCCTATCAGGCCCAGCCACATCAGTGGCAAGGTCAACTGGTCGGGCAGCAGTTGGGTGCGCAGGTCAATGCCGGACAAGGCGATCAGGAAGCAGGTCAGCACGATGGCGCCGAAGCCCTGCCAGCCGAAGCCGAACTGCCAGACGCAGGCCAGCACCAGCACCGAGGTCAGCGCCTCGACCAGCGGGTACTGCAGCGAGATCGGCGCCTTGCAATGGCGGCACTTGCCGCCCTGGATGATCCAGCTGAACAGCGGGATGTTCTCGTACCAGCTCAGTTTGTGCTTGCAGTGCGGGCAGTGCGAGGGCTCGACCACGATCCCCGGTGGCGGGGGTTCATAGAAGTCCGGTTCTTCCAGGACCTCGCGCGCATCGCGCTTCCACTGCCACTCCAGCCGCTTGGGCAGGCGCAGGATGACGACGTTGAGGAAACTGCCCAGCAGCAGCCCCAGGGCGGCCGCGGCGGGGTAGCCGAGGCCGGGATGCTGGTCGAGAAATGCCATTGATACCTTTAGCCGACGACGGCACCGAGTTTGAAGATGGGCAGGTACATGCCGATGACCATACCGCCAACGACGATACCGATGAAGACCATGATCATCGGTTCGAGCAGGCTGCTCAGCGCATCCACGGCATTGTTGACCTCCTGTTCATAATACTCGGCAACCTTGAACAGCATGGAGTCCAGTGCGCCGGCTTCTTCGCCGATGCCGGTCATCTGGATGACCATGTGCGGGAAGAGCGCGGTCTGCTTCATTGCCATGTTGACGGGATAGCCAACCGAGACGTCATCGCGCATCCGCAGCACGGCTTCCTCGTACACCTTGTTGCCCGTAGCGCCAGCGACAATTCCGAGAGCCTCTACAAGTGGTACGCCGGCCTTGAACGTCACAGCGGTGGTGCGTGCGAAGCGAGCTATGGCGCTATTGTTCATGATCTGACCGATCACAGGCACCTTCAGGATCAAGCGATCCATGGTGTGCTGCATCTTTGGAGAGCGCTTGTATGCCATGGTGAAGCCGATGATCGAGCCGCCTGCGACAATGGCCATCAGCCACCACCAAGACACCATGAATCTCGACAGGCTCACTATGAGTTGGGTGAACGCAGGCAGTTCGGCACCGAAGCCGCGGAACACCTCTTCGAACTGCGGAACAACGAAGATCAGCATGATCGAGCTGACCAGTAGGGCCACCACGATCACCATGGCCGGGTAGAAAAGTGCTTTCTTGATCTTGCCCTTCAGGGCTTCGATGTTCTCTTTATATGTAGCCACCGTATCTAGTACGGTCTCGAGTACGCCCGCTCCCTCGCCTGCGCGAACCAGATTTCGATAGAGCTCGTCGAACTGGACGGGGTGCTTGCTGACGGCTTCGTAGAGCGAGGAGCCGCCCTCGATGTCGGTACGAATGCCGTCGACCATCTTCTTCATGCGGGGGTTCTTATGCCCGCTTCCTATGATGTCCAGCGCCGACACGATCGGGACGCCGGACTTCATCATGGTTGCCATCTGGCGACTGAAGAACGCGATGTCCTTGGGAGTAACCCGGCTCCCTGCGGCACCGAACATGGGCTTGGACTTCGGTTTGACCTGGCCCGGATTTATGCCCTGACGGCGCAATTCCGCACGGAGCAGGTTGGCATTCTTCGCCAACTGCTCACCTTTCATCTTCACGCCCCGCTTGTCGGTCCCCACCCAGACAAACGACTGCAGCTCCGTGGTATTTCGCGCCACGGGTTCCTTCTTGATAGCACTACGGCTGACTGACATGTTGGCTCCCCGGCCTGCCATCCCCAGGCAGGCATCTTGTTGACGATGGTAGCCGGTTCATCGGCTTCTTGGCAGCCGCCAAACGGGCTGAAGTGCGAATTCGTGGCCGGGGGCGGCAAAAGGTGACGCATTGCGTCACATTGCCGTCTCCGTCGCAGATTCCCCACAAGGGGGGGTTCCCATCCCGAAAATTGCTGCCATCATTGGTCGGGGGAATTCAGGGGGAGGCGTGCCGGGGTTGGCACGCAACCTGCGTTGATCCACCCGCAGAGTGCAGGGGCCGCTCACCCGACCGAGGTCGGTCCGATCCTGCGCTACTGACATCAACCACCACTACTTGGGGATGTACCAAAATGAACAAGCAGCAAGGCTTCACCCTGATCGAACTGATGATCGTTGTGGCCATCATCGCCATTCTGGCGGCCATCGCGATTCCGCAGTACAACGACTACACCGCCCGCGCCCAGATGACCGAAGCCTACACCCTGGCTGCCGGTCTCAAGACCCCGATCGCTGAGGCCTTTGCACAGGATAGCGATGCAGCGACCTCTTGCGCGCCCCCGGCCAATGCCGTGACCAAGGGCAAGTACGTTGCCAGCGTCGTTCCGGACGGCAAGTCGCCTTGCGGCATCGTCGCCACGATGAGCACCACCGGTGTGAACTCGAAGGCCTCGGGCAAGACCGTGACCTTGACCTTCACCCCGGGCACCGGCGCTTGGAGCTGCGCTTCCAATGCTCCGTCCGAAGTCAAGCCGAAGGCCTGCAGCTAATCGCTGTCATTGGCTGAAATGGGGCCCCGGTTCACCGGGGCCTTTTAGTTTGTGAACCATGGGTGATCAAGATTTCCGCGAGGCCAACCAGATCCACGCCAAGCCAGTAACCGCCCATCGCCCGAAGTGAGCGGAGAGTGGCTTTGGTGCCGATAGATTGGCTCGATTCTTATTTCCCGATGAAGGGCGATAGCCCTCGTTCATAGCAGAAACCACATAGCGCGTTGGGGAGCGCAGCCATGAAAAATCAAGCCGCCGGTTTTACGCTTATCGAGTTGATGGTCGTGGTTGCGATCATCGCAATTCTGGCTGCGGTTGCCATTCCGCAGTACAACGATTATACGGCCAAGGGCCAGTTCTCTGAGGCAATAGCGCTGCTCGGAGGTCTGAAGGCGCCCATTGCGGAGCAGTTCGCAAATGATAATTCTGCAGCCTCATGTTCTCTTCCTGTGAGCGCAGTAACGTCCGGAAAGTATGTCGCCGGGATTGCCGCGCCTGCTGCAACGCCGTGTGTGATTACCGCCACATTCCGCAGCTCAGGTGTGAGCTCGAAGATCCAGTCGCAAAGTGTGGTCATTACGTACACCGCATCAACGGGGATATGGGCGTGTGAGACTTCCGCGCCCACCGAAGTTGCTCCGAAGGGCTGCCCGCATCGATGATCTGACGTGCTGTGCTTCACTTTCGACGATGGAGCAGTTGAAGCGCCATCGTCTGTAGGAGGACGAAGCGTGCTTGGCGCGCATGTCACGGGCGAGTCCGCCCAAGGCTTTCACAGCGATTTGCTTGCGGCTGAAACTGCCGCAGGCGGTGCTGGATCAAATTGAAGGAATCAGCAGTGTATCTAGTGAAGAACAGGATTGGGGCTTGGCTTCTTTGGATTTTTGTTCTTTCCGGTTTTTCCGGGCTGATCTATCAATCGATTTGGACCCAGTACCTCGGGTTGTTCCTGGGGCATTCGTCGTACGCGCAGTCGCTGGTGCTGATCCTATTCATGGGGGGGATGGCTATCGGTGCGTGGCTGGTTAGCCGCAAGAGCGCTCTGATCCAGCGCCCGCTTCTTGTCTACGCCGTCATCGAAGTGGTGATTGGTCTCCTCGGTTTGACGTTCAATGGCGCGTACCACCTGACTACTGGTTGGGCCTACGACCAGCTCATGCCCCTGCTCGGCGCAGAGCACGCGCACTGGTCTCGGTGGTTGATCGCCTGCGCACTGGTGCTTCCGCAGTGTGTCCTTCTTGGCGCGACGTTCCCGTTGATGAGTGCTGGCTACATGCGTCTTCAGCCTCACAACGAGGGCAGGGTGCTTGCCGGGCTCTATTTCTCCAACAGCATGGGTGCGGCCGTGGGGGCCCTTGCATCGGCATACGTGCTGCTTCCTGCTCTGGGTATGCCCGGCACGGTGTTTTCAGCGGGATTGATCAACATCATTGTCGCCGTCATGGTCTATCCGCTCACCAAGTTCGAGGCGCCGCTCGATGGTTTGTTGGTGGCGGCCCCCGCGGCGGAGGGAGCGAAGAGCATTTCACAGCCGTGGACCATTCTCGTCGTCGCCTGCCTCACAGGAGCGGCCTCCTTCGTCTATGAAATCACCTGGGTCCGGATGTTGTCTCTCGCATTGGGAACAACGATCCATTCTTTCGAGATAATGCTGGCTTCTTTCATCCTGGGCATCGCCTTGGGCGGGCTCTGGCTGAAAAACAGGGCTGACCGGGTGGATTCCCCTCTGGCGATGGCAGGCTGGGTGCAGATCTGGATGGGCATTGCTGCCCTTGCATCGATGTTCATCTATGCAAATGCATTTGAGTGGGTCGGCTGGATGATGCGGGTAATTGTCCGCAGTGCTGAAGGCTATGCCCTGTTCAATGCTGCAAGCGCAGGCGTCGCACTGCTGGTGATGTTCCCGGCCGCATTCTTTGCTGGTATGACGCTGCCGCTCTTGACGCTCGCACTTATTCGCCAAGGCCATGGCGAGAAGTCGATCGGCCAGGCATATGCGTTCAACACCGTGGGCGCCATCATCGGTGTCCTACTTGCCGTGCATGTTCTGCTTCCCGCCGTAGGCCTGAAGTACTCACTTACAGTAGCTGCCATCCTTGATATGGCACTGGGTCTTTTGCTCATCCGCTCGCATGCGGCCAAGTTTAGGATTCTCGGGTTGTCGGCATTCGCGCGGGCAGTCGTCGTCGCGCTATTTGGTGCTGTGGCAACTGTTGGCCTCGTTACTTTTGATCCTTTGGTGATGAGTTCTTCGGTATACAGGTCCGGCAAGACCTCGTTGAGCGAGGGCGCGCAGATGCGCTTCTTCAAGGACGGAAAAACCGCTACGGTCGCCGTTTTTGATATACCAGATGAAGCGTCGCGCGTCCGTTTGATCGCTACCAACGGCAAGGTTGATGCAGCCATGGCCACTGATTTCGCGCAGCAGCCCACGGGCGATGAGCTGACGATGGTGCTGCTGGCCGCTGTGCCTCTTTCCATGAAGGATCACTACGGGCGCGTCGGGGTGGTTGGCTTTGGCTCCGGCATGACGACGCATGCACTTCTAGGGCATGAAAAGGTTGATCAGGTCGATACAGTTGAGATCGAGCCCGCGATGATCGAGGGGGCGCGTTACTTCGGAAGTCGGGTCGAACGCGCATTTAACGATCCGCGTTCCAAAATCATCATCGATGACGCGAAATCCTATTTTTCGTCGACGTCGCGCAAGTATGATCTGATCATCTCCGAGCCCTCGAATCCCTGGGTTGGCGGGACGGCGACTCTGTTCAGTCAAGAGTTCTACGAGTTTGTTCCGAAACAGCTCAATCAGGATGGATTGTTCGTGCAGTGGCTGCAGCTTTACGAGATCACTCCTGATCTGGTGGCGTCCGTTTTGTCTGCAATGATGGGAAGCTTCAGTGACGTGAAGGCCTATCTCGCGCACAGCGGTGATCTAATACTTGTTGCGTCCCCCCATGGCGAGGTTCCACCGTTGGGCAACGGCGTGTTTGCTCAACCTCTGATTGCAAAGGAGCTTGATCGAATCGGTGTTCATTCACTTCGTGATCTGCAAGACACCTTCGTCATGAATAGGGCGGCGCTCAAGGGATACCTTGGCCTTTACTCGCATCGGACCAATTCGGATATGTATCCGGTGCTCAGGCTGCAGGCTCCCGTTGCACGTTTTGAGAGAGCTGCGGTTACTGATTTCGATGCAATCGGCTCATCTCCTTGGGGCTTGACCCGCTATTTCGGGGGCGCCAGTCCCAGGTCGTCCGATGTGAAGATTGCCGCCGGCGGATTGCCGCTTGGGGCTGTGCGGAAGGCGAGGGTTGCGCGGGAGATTCACGCAGCGATCGTAAACGGGCAGCCGCTTTCTTCTAGCGATGTGTCGGGCATCGATTGGTTGCAGATCCAATCCTTGAAGGGTTTTGCGGATCGCTGTGACTTTGGTGGCGAGCAGGAAAAGCCCGCACTAGTGATACTGTCTCTTGCTGTGGAGACCGCGCCCTATTTGAACGAGGGAGAGCTCGACGACCTATGGGTAAAGCGGTCATGGCTGAACTGCGCTCCACCTGCCGGCACGGTGAGCGATGCCTTTAATCTGGTTGCTGCGATAGCCGAGCGTCGTAACGAGGACGTCCTGAAGTACGGTCAGCTTCTGTTGGATGGGCCTGATGGGCTCGCGTTGCAGGCTGACAATGTGGCTGGGCACTACGTCTTCGGAGCTATGCAGTACGCTGCTCTGTTGGTTGGCGATCCCAAGGTCTCTGGGCTACTCATTGAGCACTACTGGACAGGGCTGGGGCCGCAGGCACAGGCAAGCACGACGTTGCGACTGCTGACTACCATGGCCGCCGGTCAGGGTGTCCCGGTGGCGGGTAGCGACCAAACAGAGCGCAAACGCGTAAGCTCTCACTCGGAAAGTGCCCATCATTAGTTGGAGTAGCTGGGATGAACGCCGTAACCACCGCCAATCTCGTCGGCATCACCGGCCTGGCCCGTCGCCTGGTCCAGGATGGCGCCCTGGACGAGGCTTCTGCCCGTGACGCCATGGCCAAGGCCGCTGCGGCCCGCCAGCCGCTGCCGACCTGGTTCGCGCAGAACAAGGTGGTCGGGGCGGCCCAGTTGGCGGCGGCCAACGCGGTCGAGTTCGGCATGCCGCTGTTCGACGTGTCCACGTTCGACGCCAGCCAGAACGCGATGAGCCTGGTCAGCGAGGAGCTGCTGCGCAAGCACAACGTGCTGCCGCTGTTCAAGCGCGGCGGCAAGCTGTTCGTGGGCACCAGCAACCCGACCCATTCGCTGGACGAGATCAAGTTCCACACCAATCTGGTGGTGGAGCCGATCCTGGTCGATGAGGACCAGATCCGCCGCACGCTCGAGCAGTGGCATGCCAGCCATGACACGCTGGGCGACGCGCTGGGCGGTGACGACGATGGCATTGGCAACCTGGATGTGTCCGGCGGTGACGAGGACATTTCCGGGGGCGGTGACTCCGGCATCGACGCCAAGGGCGACGACACCCCGGTGGTGAAGTTCGTCAACAAGGTGCTGGTGGACGCGATCCGCAAGGGCGCCTCGGACATCCACTTCGAGCCCTATGAAGACGACTACCGCGTGCGCCTGCGCATTGATGGCCTGCTGAAGATGGTCGCGCGCGCGCCGGTGAAGCTGAACCAGCGTATCGCCGCACGCCTGAAGGTGATGGCGCAGCTGGACATCGCCGAGAAGCGCGTGCCGCAGGACGGACGCATCAAGCTCAACCTGTCCAAGACCAAGCAGATCGACTTCCGCGTGAGCACCCTGCCGACCCTGTTCGGTGAGAAGGTGGTGCTGCGTATCCTGGACGGCAGCGCGGCCAAGCTGGGCATCGACAAGCTGGGGTACGAGCCGGACCAGCAGAAGCTGTTCCTGGACGCCATCCACAAGCCCTACGGCATGGTACTCGTGACCGGCCCGACCGGTTCGGGCAAGACGGTGTCGCTGTATACCGCGCTGGGCATCCTCAACGACGAGACGCGCAACATCTCCACCGCCGAAGACCCGGTGGAAATCCGCTTGCCCGGCGTCAACCAGGTGCAGCAGAACAACAAGCGCGGCATGACCTTCGCGGCGGCACTGCGCTCGTTCCTGCGACAGGATCCGGACATCATCATGGTCGGCGAAATCCGCGACCTGGAGACGGCCGAGATCGCGATCAAGGCCGCCCAGACCGGCCACATGGTGCTGTCCACGCTGCATACCAATGATGCGCCGCAGACCATCGCGCGCCTGATGAACATGGGCATTGCGCCGTACAACATCACCAGCTCGGTGACGCTGGTGATTGCCCAGCGCCTGGCGCGCCGGTTGTGCAACAACTGCAAGCGCCCGGCCAACCTGCCGGAGCACGCGCTGCTGGCTGAAGGCTTCACCCAGGCGCAGCTGGATGCGGGTATCGAGCTGTACGAGGCGGTCGGCTGTGACGAATGCACCGAGGGCTACAAGGGCCGTACCGGTATCTACCAGGTGATGCCGATGACCGACGAGATCGCCACGATCGTGCTGGCCGGTGGCAATGCGTTGCAGATTGCCGAGGCCGCGCAGCAGATCGGGGTGAACGACCTGCGCCAGTCGGCGTTGAAGAAGGCGGCGGCCGGGATCACCAGCCTGGCCGAGATCAACCGCGTTACCAAGGATTGAGGTCGATCCACGCCATGCGTGGATGCCGCGATGCATGAGGTTGCCGGCCAGCGGCCGGCACTACCATTTGGTGGGTCGATCCACGCCATGCGTGGATGTGCGATGCATGAGGTTGCCGGCCAGCGGCCGGCACTACCATTTGGGGGGTCGATCCACGCCATGCGTGGATGCCGCGATGCATGAGGTTGCCGGCCAGCGGCCGGCACTACCATTTGGTGGGTCGATCCACGCCATGCGTGGATGCCGCGATGCATGAGGTTGCCGGCCAGCGGCCGGCACTACCATTTGGTGGGTTGATCCACGCCATGCGTGGATGTGCGATCCATGAGGTTGCCGGCCAGCGGCCGGCACTACCCGTTGGTGGGCCCGCGTCGGGCCCTGTGCTTACTCCATCCCCAGCTTCTTCAGCTTGTAGCGCAGCGCGCGGAAGGTGATGCCCAGCTGCGCGGCGGTGCGGGTCTTGTTCCAGCGGTTTTCTTCCAGCGCGCGCTGGATGGCGCTGCGCTCGAGCTGTTCGATGTACGAGGGCAGGGCGGCGCTGCCGGGTTGCAGGTCCACCACGGCCTCGGCGGGCGCTGCGCTGCCGGGCGTGCGCGGGGCATGCTGCGGCAGGCGCAGGTCGTCGGCGCCGATGCAGTCTTCCTCGGCCAGTGCCAGCGCGCGTTCCAGGATGTTCTCCAGTTCGCGCACGTTGCCGGGGAAGGCGTACTGGGCCAGCGCGTCCAACGCCGACGGCGCCAGCAGCGGCGTCGGGCGGCCATGGCTGCGGGCCAGCCGTGCCAGCACCGATGCGGCCAGTTCCGGCAGGTCCTGGCGACGCTCGCGCAGCGGCGGCACCCTCAGTTCGATCACGTTGATGCGGTAGTAGAGGTCGTGGCGGAAGCGCCCGTCCTCGACCAGTTCTGCCAGGTCCTTGTGGGTGGCCGAGAGGATGCGCACGTCCACCGGTTCTTCGGTGGCAGCGCCCACCGCGCGCACCGACTTCTCCTGGATCGCGCGCAGCAGCTTCACCTGCATCTGCAGGGGCAGCTCGGCCACTTCGTCGAGGAACAGGGTGCCGCCGTGCGCGGCCTGGAACAGCCCGGGCTTGTCGGCGTGGGCGCCGCTGAAGCTGCCCTTGCGGTGGCCGAAGAATTCACTCTCCATCAGCTCGCCGGGAATCGCGCCGCAGTTGACCGGCACGAACGGGCCGGCCGCGCGGGCGCCCTGGGCGTGGATGGTGCGTGCGACCAGCTCCTTGCCCACGCCGGATTCGCCGAGGATGTAGACCGGCGCCTGGCTGCGCGCGACCTTGCCGATGGTGGTGCGCAGCACGTCCATGGCCGGCGAATCGCCGAGCAGGCGTGCGCCCTGTTCGGCGGCGGGGCCGGGCGCGGGGCGCTCGGTGTTGTTCAGTTCCAGCGCGTGCTTGACCAGGCCGCGCAGCACGGCGATGTCCACCGGCTTGCTGACGAAGTCGAAGGCGCCGGCTTTCAGCGCTTCCACGGCCAGGTCCATGCTGCCGAAGGCGGTGATCATCGCCACCGGCGTGCGCGGGTAGTGGTGGGCGATCTCGCTGACCAGCTCGATGCCGTTGCCGTCCGGCAGGCGCATGTCGGTGATGCACAGGTCGTACGGATTGCTGGCCAGCAGTTCGCGCGCTTCGGCAAGGTTGGCTGCCGTACTGATGCGCAGCCCCATGCGGCCGAGCGTCAGTACCAGCAGTTCGCGGATGTCGCGTTCGTCGTCGACGACGAGGGCGCTGCGGGTTTCGTTCATGGGCGGAGAAGATAAACGAGGGGGCTGGAAGCGACAAATGTTTGACGCACGGAATCAGCTCGGCAGCAGGGTATGCGGGCCGGGCAGCACCAGGCGGAAGCAGGAGCCACCGGCCGGAACCGGGATGTAGTCCAGCCGCGCCTGGTTGGCCCGGCACAGCTCGCGGGCGATGTACAGGCCCAGCCCGGTGCCGTGCTCGGAGGTGGTGAAGAACGGCCGGAACAACTGTGCGGCCACACTCTCGGGAATGCCGGGGCCACGGTCCATCACGTCGATGACCGCACTGCGCTCGTGCTGCGCCACGCGCAGGCGCACCCGTGCCGGCTGCTGGCCGATGCGGCCATATTTCAGCGCGTTGTGCACCAGCACGGTCAGCACCTGGTAGAGGTGCTTGGTGTCGACCTGGGCCAGCACGGAGGTGTCACTGATGATCGGCTCGATGCTGTCGGTCTCCAGCGTCTGACCCTGCTTGTACTCCAGCACGAAGCGGCGCACGAAGGCGGCCAGGTCGACGTTCTCGGGCGTGGCGCGCTCGCGCCGGGCCAGGCCCAGCACGCTTTCGACGATGCCGTTGGTGCGCTGGCACTGCTGGCGGATGATCTGCAGCAGGCGGCGGTCGCTTTCGTTGAAGCCGGTGCCTTCTTCCAGCAGTTGCACCGCGTAGTTGATCGCGGCCAGTGGGTTGCGGATCTCGTGGGCGAGGCTGGCCGAGAAGCGGCCCATCGCCGACAGGGTGAGCGATTCGGCGCGGCGCGAGACCACGCTGGAGTCGTCCAGGAACACCAGGGCCAGGTCGCTGCCGGCCAGCAGGCGGGCAAAGCGCGGCTGCACTTCGGGCTGGTCGGGGTTGAGTTGCAGCGGCAGTTCGTCCTGCGCCCAGCCGTTGCGCCAGCGCTGCAGCCGGCGGGCGAGTTCCGGGGCGGCGCTGGCCAGGTCCAGGCGGCCGCTTTCGCCGCTGCCGTCGCTGTCACCGAGCAGCATCGAGGCCGCCTCGTTGGCCAGGGTGACGCGGTTGTCGGCGTCGACCACCAGCACGCCGGTGCGCATGCGGCGGATGATCAGCTCGTTGATCTGGAACAGGTTGGCCACTTCGTCGCCGCGCTGGTTGGCCAGTTGCTGGTTGCGGCGCGCGCGGCTGCCGACCTGGTAGCTGATGAAGGCCAGGGCCAGGTAGCTGGTGGCGAACATCGCCAGTTCGGCCAGGGTACGGGTGGGGTCGCCGCCTTCCAGCAGCTTCCAGGTGTATTCGACGCCGGTGGCGAGGCTGGCGGCCAGCGCCAGGCCCAGCCCCAGGCTGAGCGGGAGCAGGGTGGCGGCGGCGGCGATGTTGAACAGCAGCGACATCGAGATGCCGGCGCTGGCACCGGGCAGGGCATGTGACAGCAGGGTGGCGGCGACGATGTCCACCAGCACGCCGCTGACCACGATCGGGCGCAGCCAGCGTTCGTTGCGGCCGATCACCAGCGCCAGCAGCGACAATCCCAGGTAGATCGCCGCGACGGTGTCGGCCAGCCGCGGGTGGTGCGCTTCGCCGACCATGGCCGACAGCGGGCTGTAGAGCAGGGCGGCGATGACCGAGGCGATCAGCACCCGGTACAGCGCGAAGAAATACAGCTCACGCCGCGGAATCGATTCGATGCGGTCGATCAATGAAGCGCTGGGTGACACGCCGGAACTCCCCTTCTGGCTGCCTGGGTCTGGAATCTGCGGCGGGCCTGCCCGGCGTCCCCTGAGGCCGGGCGGGCACGTCGCTTCGATGTGGCCTGGGGGACGCGGTCGAGCAACCCCGACGCGACACACCCTGGATGACCAGTATAGGGCCCCCGGCAGGGCGCCGCCGGCGCGGTTCGGATCGCGCATTTGGCCCGGGATGGATACCGGTAGCCAGCGTGCGCCCGGGCGCAACTGCCTGAATGACGGCGGAAATCTGGCCGGGTGTGGCGTTTTGTACAGACTTCTTTGCGCCCCGGCGCCGGCTCGGCCACAATAGTGGGCCCGCCGCGGTCCGTGCCGGTGCCTCTTCCAGGGGCCCTGAGGAATTGCGTGCGGTCGTTCCTATTCCCACGGTGACGCATGAATTTCCACGAATACCAGGCAAAACAACTGCTTGCCGAATACGGCATCCCGGTCCCGGCCGGCAAGGTCGCGGCGACCCCGGACGAGGCGGTTGAAGTCGCCCAGTCGCTGGGCCAGGGCCCCTGGATGGTCAAGGCGCAGATCCACGCTGGCGGCCGCGGCAAGGCTGGCGGCGTCAAGTTCTGCAAGACCGTCGACGACGTGAAGGCCGCAGCCGCCAAGATGCTCGGCACCAAGATGGCCACCTACCAGACCGCCGGCGTCGAGCTGCCGATCAACCTGGTGCTGGTGACCACCGCCGGTGAGATCGTCAAGGAGCTGTACCTGTCGGTCCTGGTGGATCGCGGCACCCGCACCATCAGCTACATCGCCTCTTCCGAAGGCGGCATGGAAATCGAGCAGGTCGCTGCCGAGACCCCGGACAAGATCCACACCCTGAACGTGGACTTCGTCGAGGGCGTGCAGGGTTACCACGGCCGTGACATCGGCTTCAAGATGGGCCTGACCGCCAAGCAGGCCGGCCAGTTCGCCAACATCATGGTGAACCTGTACCGCATCTTCAACGAAAAGGACCTGGCGCTGGTTGAGATCAACCCGCTGGCGATCCTGGACGATGGCAACCTGTACGCGCTGGACGGCAAGTTCAACAGCGACGACAACGCCAACTTCCGCCACAAGGAACTGGTCGCCATGCGCGACAAGTCCCAGGAAGATGAAACCGAAGTGACCGCTTCGGAGCTGGACATCAACTACGTCACCATGGACGGCAACATCGGCTGCATGGTGAACGGCGCCGGCCTGGCCATGGCCACCATGGACGTCATCAAGCTCAACGGCGGCGAGCCGGCGAACTTCCTGGACGTGGGCGGCGGTGCCAACAAGCAGCGCGTCATCGAAGCGTTCAAGCTGATCCTGTCCTCCGACAAGGTCGAAGGCATCTTCGTCAACATCTTCGGCGGCATCGTCCGCTGCGACATGATCGCCGAAGGCATCATCGCCGCCGTGAAGGAAGTGGGCGTCAAGGTTCCGGTCGTGGTGCGCCTGGAAGGCACCAACGTGGAAGAAGGCAAGCAGCTGCTGCGTGACAGCGGCATGGCCATCATCCCGGCTGACAACATCAACGACGGCGCCAAGAAGGTCGTTGAAGCGGTCAAGAACGCCGCCTGATCCACGACACCGAAGGAAATTCCCATGTCTGTTTTGATTAACAAGAACACCAAGGTGATCGTGCAGGGCTTCACCGGCCAGCAGGGCACCTTCCACGCCACTCAGATGATCGAGTACGGCACCCAGGTTGTTGGCGGCGTGACCCCGGGCAAGGGTGGCACCACCCACATCGACCTGCCGGTCTTCAACACCGTTGCCGACGCCGTGCAGAGCACCGGCGCCAACGCGTCGGTCATCTACGTGCCGCCGCCGTTCGCGGCCGACGCGATCCTGGAAGCCGCGGCTGCCGGCATCAAGGTCATCGTCTGCATCACCGAAGGCATCCCGGTGCTGGACATGCTGCGCGTCAAGAACGTGCTGACCCGCTCCTACCCGGACACCGTGCTGATCGGGCCGAACTGCCCGGGCGTCATCACTCCGGGCGAGTGCAAGATCGGCATCATGCCGGGCCACATCCACAAGCCGGGCAAGATCGGCATCGTGTCGCGCTCGGGCACCCTGACCTATGAAGCGGTCAAGCAGACCACCGAAGTCGGCCTGGGCCAGTCCACCTGCATCGGCATCGGCGGTGACCCGATCAACGGCCTGAACTTCGTCGACTGCCTGAAGCTGTTCAACGAAGATCCGCAGACCGAAGGCATCATCATGGTCGGCGAAATCGGCGGTGACGCCGAAGAAGCCGGCGCCGAGTACATCAAGAACCACGTGAAGAAGCCGGTCGTCGGTTTCATCGCCGGTGCGTCGGCTCCGGCCGGCAAGCGCATGGGCCACGCGGGTGCGATCGCCTCGGGCGGCAAGGGCACTGCCGAAGGCAAGTTCGCCGCGATGGAAGCCGCAGGCGTCGTCACCGTCCGTTCGCCGGGCGACCTGGGCGCTGCCATCGCCAAGCTGGTGAAATAAGATCGACTGCCTCCGGCAGACGACGCTGTAGCGCCGGCCGCTGGCCGGCTGCTTGAAACAGAAAGGCCGCCTCCGGGCGGCCTTTCTGCGTCTGGCGTGGGGTCAGATCCCTTTTGCTGTGCAAAAGGGATCTGACCCCGGCGTTACAATGGCGGCATTGCAACCACAGGCTGGAATCCCATGGCTTCGATCCGTATCGCGATGGCGCAGTTCGACTTCCCGGTTGGCGATGTCGCCGGCAACACCGAGCGCATCATCGAGATGATCGGCCAGGCGCGCGACGAGTACGGCGCCGAGCTGGTGATGTTCCCCGAGCTGGCGGTGAGCGGTTATCCGCCGGAAGACCTGCTGCTGCGCCCGGGCTTCCTGTACGAGTGCGAGCAGGCAATGACCCGCATCGCCGCCGCCTGCCGTGGCATCACCGCCGTGGTTGGCTGGCCACAGGCGGCTGGCGCGGTGGTCTACAACGCCGCCAGCGTGCTGCGTGATGGCCTGGTGGAGCAGACCTATCGCAAGCGCGAACTCCCCAACTACGCCGTGTTCGATGAACGCCGCTACTTCGACGTCGATCCGGATGGCGGCAGCTGCGTGTTCGAGGTCAACGGTATTCCGGTCGGGCTGCTGATCTGCGAGGACCTGTGGTTTGCCGAACCGCTGGCCGACACCGTGCGCGCCGGTGCGCAGCTGGTCGTGGTGCCCAATGCTTCGCCGTACGAGCGTGGCAAGCACGCCCAGCGTGATGCTGTGCTGGCCGCACGAACCCGCGAGAGCGGGGCGGCGATCGCCTATCTCAACGTGGTCGGTGGCCAGGACGCGCTGGTGTTCGATGGCGCCTCGGTGGTGGCCGACGGTGATGGCACGGTGCACCCGGCCGCCGCCGCTTTCGTCGACCAGTGGCTGGTGGTGGAGTACGACGGCGACAGCCGCCGCTTCATGCCGCACGTGTGGATGGACGACGGCGACGAAAGCATGGACGCGCTGGCCTGGCGCGCGGTGACGCGCGGCATCCAGGATTACTGCCGCAAGAACGGCTTCAAGAAGGTGTGGCTGGGCCTGTCCGGTGGCATCGACTCGGCCCTGGTGCTGGCATTGGCCGTGGATGCGATGGGCGCGGAGAACGTGACCGCCGTGCGCCTGCCGTCGCGCTACACCGCCGGCCTGTCCAACGACCTGGCCGCCGAGCAGTGCCGGGCGCTGGGGGTGAAGCTTGAGGCCGTGTCGATCGAGCCGGCGTTCAAGGGCCTGATGGAATCGCTGGCGCCGATGTTCGAAGGCAGCGCGCCGGACGTGACTGAAGAGAACCTGCAATCGCGCAGCCGCGGCGTGATCCTGATGGCGCTGGCCAACAAGTTCGGCGGCCTGCTGCTGACCACCGGCAACAAGAGTGAGTACGCGGTCGGCTACGCCACCATCTACGGCGACATGTGCGGTGGCTATGCGCCGCTGAAGGACCTGTACAAGACCGAAGTGTTCGGCCTGTCCAAGTGGCGCAATACCGTGGGCGGCGCACCGGTGATTCCACCGGCGGTGATTAGCCGCCCGCCATCGGCCGAGCTGCGCGAGAACCAGCTGGACCAGGACTCGCTGCCGGCCTACGACGTGCTGGATGGCATCCTGTACCGCTACATCGACCAGGAGCAGTCGCGCACGGAGATCGTGGGCGCCGGCTACGACGCGGCCGTGGTCGATCGCGTGCTGCGCCTGGTGCGCATCAGCGAGTGGAAGCGGCACCAGGCCGCGCCGGGGCCGAAGGTCTCGCGCCGGGCGTTCGGCCGCGAGCGTCGCTATCCGATCAGCAACGGCTACGAGGGCTGAGGTAGCCGTCGGCAGGTAGTGCCGGCCGCTGGCCGGCAACCCGTATCCCGC
>NZ_JAJNOF010000026.1:0-18146 GCF_027854495.1 Stenotrophomonas sp. PI_27 | reverse complement strand
CCGCATCGTGCTGTTCTCGTATGACTGGTCGTAAGCCCCTTGGTAGTGCCGGCCGCTGGCCGGCATTGCCCGTGCTGCCGGCCAGCGGCCGGCACTACCATCCCGCTACGGCGCGGCCTTGCGTACGGTCAACGTCGCGTTCGCTTCAGCACCGCCCTCCAGCTGCAGCCGCAGCGGCAGCGCCTGGCCTTCCTTCAGCGCGCCCTTGCCCTGCATCAACATCAGGTGCAGGCCACCGGGCTTGAGCTCGGCACGCGCCCCCGGCGCCAATGGCAGGCGTTCAACGGCCCGCATCCGGCTGAACCCGTCGACGATCGTGGTCTCGTGCAGCGACACATCTCCGAAACCACTGATGGTCGCGCCGGTGATTGCCACCGCGCTGCTGCAGCCGTTGTGGATCACGCCATAGCCGGCGGTCATCGGCATCGCGGGATTCGGTGGCAGCCGCGCCCAGCCCCGCTCCATCGTGACGCAGGCCGGCTCAGCAGCGGAAGCCGATGCTGCGGCCGCACACAGCACCAACAGTACGCCAACGAATGGTTTGGTTATCATCGCCCAGGTTCCTTCTTCGCAACGAGACCGCAGCATGACGACGCTCATCGAGGTGATCAACCATGGCCCCATCCGCGAACTGCGCCTGGCGCGGCCACCGGTCAATGCACTGGACACCGACCTGTGCCGGCAGTTGATCCATGCCATCGAGCTGGCCATGGCCGAAGACGCGCACGGCATCGTGCTGTCGGGCAGCGAGCGCATCTTCACCGGCGGCATGGACGTGCCGCACCTGCTCTCGCATGGCGATGACAAGCACAAGCTGCTGGACACCTGGAACGCCTTCTTTGGCGCCGTGCGCACGCTGGCCGAGAGCCGCATTCCGGTGGTCGCGGCGATCACCGGCCACGCCCCGGCGGGTGGCTGCGTGCTGGCGTTGTGCTGCGACTACCGGGTGATGGCGCGCAGCGCCGATCCGTCGCGCCCGTATGCCATCGGCCTGAACGAAGTGCAGGTCGGCCTGATTGCACCGGAAGGCATCCAGCGCCTGCTGCGCCGTGCGGTGGGCGTGCACCGCGCCGGCGCGCTGCTGACCACCGGCGCGTTGGTGCCGGCCGAACAGGCGCTGCAGATCGGCCTGGTCGATGAGCTGGCCGAAGGTGACCTGGTGGTGGCACGTGCCGTGGCCTGGCTGCAGAACCTGCTCGGGCAGCCGCGCCAGCCGATGCTGCTGACGCGCGCGATTGCCCGCGCTGACCTGCACGAAGCGCTGCACCCGGACCTGATCCAGCTCGACCGCTTCGTCGAAGCCTGGTTCGCCCCGGATGCGCAGAAGGCCCTGCAGGCGCTGGTCGCCCGGCTGGGCAAGTAAACGGTAGTGCCGGCCGCTGGCCGGCATCCGCAGCCCCCCAAGAGGATCATGAGGTTGCCGGCCAGCGGCCGGCGCTACCGAAGATGGGGCCGCCGCCCTGACCGGTATAATCAGGCCCTCTTTCACTGCTGTGGCCGCCCCCTTGAACGACATGCCCGAACCCGTCGTCTCCGAGCTGATCGACCTGCTCACGCTGGAGCGGCTGGAGGACAACCTGTTCCGCGGGCAGAGCCGCGACATCGGCACCAAGTACGTGTTCGGCGGGCAGGTGCTGGGACAGGCGCTGGCCGCCGCGCAGGCCACGGTCGACAACGGCCGTCACGTGCACTCGCTGCACGCCTACTTCCTGCGCGCCGGCAACATCGACCACCCGATCGTCTACGACGTGGACCGTACCCGCGACGGCGGCAGCTTCTCGGTACGCCGGGTCACCGCGATCCAGCACGGCAAGGTGATCTTCTTCTGCGCGGCCTCGTTCCAGCAGGCCGAGACCGGCGCCGAGCACCAGCACAAGATGCCCGAAGTGCCGCAGCCCGAGGACATCGAACCGAACCGGCCGCTGCCGGCCGAGGTGCTGGAGCGCCTGCCGATCAAGGTGCAGCGCTGGCTGTCGCGTGGAGGTCCGTTCGAGTTCCGCCATGTCTATCCACGCGACGAACTGAACCCGCCCAAGCGTCCGCCCTACCACCAGGTGTGGCTGCGCCTGAGCGAGCCGGTCGGAGATGCCCCGGAGCTGCACCAGGCCCTGCTGGCCTACGCCTCGGACTTCCACCTGCTGGGCACGGCGACCTTCCCGCACGGCATCAGCTACTACCACCCGCACGTGCAGATGGCCTCGCTCGACCACGCGATCTGGTTCCACCGCCCGTTCCGTGCCGACGACTGGCTGCTGTACTCGCTGGACAGCCCCAGCGCACAGGATTCGCGGGGCCTGGCCCGCGGCCAGTTCTTCACCCGCAACGGCGTGCTGGTGGCCAGCACCGCGCAGGAAGGCCTGATCCGCGTCGTACCCGACCAGGCAGCGGCGGCCGCCGTGCCGGCCAAGGAGTGATCCAATGCGCCAGATCTTCAGCAGCCAGCGTGTGGAAACCGTCGAAGGCGTGGCCGAGCTCCTGCGCGGGCACGGCATCGACGTCAAGGTGACCAACGGGCGCTCTTACAAGACCCGCCGCCGTGGGCAGTTCAGCTATACCGACCTGGGCAACGCCAACGCCTACCCGGCGGTGTGGATCGTGCGCGCCGACGACCAGCCGCGCGCGCGCGAGATCCTGCGCGAGGCACGCCTGCTCGACACCACCCGCCGCGACCATCCGACGGCCGAGTTCGCCTTCCGCGATGCCCCGGAACAGGGCGGCGGCGGCCGCAGCTGGGCCTGGCGCATCCGCATCGCCCTGCTGGTAGTGATCGCCGGTGTGGCGCTGGTGATCGGCCTGCGCCACCGCAGCGCCCCGGCCCCGGTGGCGCCGGCGCCCGCTCCCCAGACGCAGCCGGCCCAGCCGGCCCCGCAGGCAGCGCCGGAAGAGGAAGAAGTCCGGGTCCGCATCCAGCCATCGAAATAACCCACGGGTCGTACCCGCCGCTGGCCGGCAACTGCAAAAAGGGGACGGAGGGGATTAAGTCGTTTGTGGCACAAACGACTTAATCCCCTCCGTCCCCTTTTTTGTCGTGAGGTTGCCGGCCGGGGGCCGGCACGACCGTGCAGAAAGCCGGTCACACTTCGCGCGCGGCTCCGTCATGGGACACAATCCCAGCAGGAGAGCCGCCGCCATGACGACGTTCGCCGCATCGATCGACCAGACCCTGGAACGCGAACTGCCCGCCGCCGCCAGCGGTTGCCAGCATGCCTACGGCCGCATCGTGCTGGCCTGCCAGAACACGGTCACCGCCATCGCGCTGGCCATCACCCGCGACCGCCAGGCCAGCGAAGACATCGCACAGGAAGCCTTCGTCAAGGGCTGGCAGCAGCTGCACCAGCTGCGCAGCTCGACCAGCTTCCTGCCCTGGCTGCGGCAGATCACCCGCAACCTGGCCCGCGACTGGCTGCGTGCCCAGCGTGGCCGACCGCTGACCGGCGAGGCGGCCGAGGTGGCGATGGGCATGGCTGCCGACCCGGCCCCGGGTGCCGCCGACCGCCTGCAGCGGGTGGAGGAAGAGATCGCCGCCGAGGACATCATCTCGGCGCTGCCCGCCGACAGCCGCGAAGTGCTGCTCCTGTACTACCGCGAAGGCCAGCGTTCGCAGCAGGTGGCCGACCTGCTCGGGCTCAGCGACGCAGCCGTGCGCAAGCGCCTGTCGCGCGCCCGCGCCCTGGTCCGCGACGGCCTGCTGCAGCGCTTCGGTGAGTTCGCACGCAGCAGCGCGCCGAGCGCTGCATTCGCCACCGCGGTGGTGTCGATGGTCCTGGTGGCCGCACCCGGCACCGCCAGTGCCGCGATCCTGCTCGGCACCGGCGTCGGCGTGGGCGGCAGCAAGCTGGGCCTGGGCGGCGTCAGTGCCGCAGGCGGCGCAGCCATGGGTTCACTGACGGCCGCCGCCAGCCAGCTGCACCTGATACCCGCCAGCAACTGGGCCGCCGTTGCCGGGGGCGTCGTCGGTGGCATCATCGGCAGCTATCTGGGGGGCCGCTTCCTGCTGCGCTTCGCAGACACCCCGCAGGAGCGGGCGGCCGTGCGACGGTTCGTGCACCTCAATACGTTCACTGCGATGGTCGTCTGCACCAGCCTGCTGGTCTCGCTGATGCTGCAGGTGCCGCTGTGGCTGCAACTTGCCATTCTCGTCATCGGCCTGGGTACGGTGAACTACCAGTGCCTGGTGCCGCTGCAGCGCCTGATGGCCCCCATGATCGCGCGCGATTCGGCGCGGCGCGGCCGCAGCGGAACCAACTGGCAATACGAATCCGTCTACGGGCGCACCGGCATCATCGGGGCGAACGTCTTCGTGATCGGTCTGGTGGTGTATGCGCTGATGCGCAGCGGAAACGTATGACGGACAACGCCGGCACTCTGCCGGCGTTGTCGTCATTCACTGCGTTGAGCCTCAGCGCTGCGGCGCCGGTGCGCCACCGTCACGCGGGCCGCCATGGCGGGGGCCGCCATGCATCGGGCCCTTGGCCGCATCGAACTCGGCCTTGCTCAGCTGGCCGTCCTTGTTGGTGTCGGCGGCAGCGAACCAGGCATCACGATGCTGCTTCATGCGCAGCTCGCGGTCGGCCTTGTCCAGGTAGCCATCCTTGTTCAGATCAAGCTGGTCAAAACGCGCGGCCAGGCGCGGATCGGCCTTGGCTTCCTCGCGGCTGATGCGACCGTCCTTGTTGACGTCCAGCGTGGCCCAGCGCTCACCGCCATGGCCGCGGCGGCCATGCTGCCAGCGCGGCAGTTCGTCGCGCGAGAGCTTGCCGTCCTTGTTCTTGTCCAGCTCGTCGAACTTCGCTGCCAGGCGCGGGTTGGCGGCCGCCTCGCTGCGGTCGATGACGCCGTCACCGTTGGTGTCCAGCTTGGCCGGGCGCGGTGCCGGCGCGGCCGGGGTGTCGGCGGCCAGCGCGATTCCGGAAGCAGAGGTGCCCAGCAGCAGGGCCAGCAGCAGGGGGGTACGGATCATGAGGTCACTCCTGGGGATGGGAACAGCGTCGGGGTGATCACTTCACCCTCGAGGGACAACAACGCCCGGACGCGACATCGGTTGACGACGCTGCCGGTTCCGTTCATCCGGCGGACAGTCGCCGCCACTGCGACGGGCTGGGGCTATGCTGTGTCCATGGCGATCCATGGCGACAGAGACGACGAACTGCGACTTTTCCAGACCGGCGAGCACCCTTGCGGGTACTGGTCGGACCGGGTGGCACGCGACCTGGTGCTGGACCCGAACGACCGCCGCCTCGGCGCGCTCTATCCACTGGCACTGAGCTGGGGCTTCCGCCGCAGTGGCGACCTGGTCTACCGGCCGCACTGCGCGCACTGCCAGGCCTGCGTTGCAGTGCGGATCCCGGTGGCACGCTTCGCTCCGGACCGCAGCCAGCGCCGCTGCGCCGCCCGCAATGCCGACCTGGAGGTGCGGATCACCGCCGCCACCGCCCGCGACGACCTGTTCGCGCTGTATCACCGCTACCTCACCCACCGCCACGCCAACGGCGGCATGGACGACCACGGCCCGCACGAGTTCGAGCAGTTCCTGATCGGCAGCTGGTCGCACACCCGCTTCATGGAGATGCGCCTACCCGGCCACGACGGCCAGCCCAGCCAGCTGCTGGGGGTGGCGGTGACCGACGTCACCGAGCACGGGCTGTCGGCGGTCTACACCTTCTTCGACCCGGACCACGCCGCGCGCGGGCTGGGCACCTTCGCGATCCTGCAGCAGATCGAATGGGCACGCCGCGAGGGGCTGCCGCACGTGTATCTGGGCTACTGGATCCGCGGCCACCAGAAGATGGACTACAAGCGCCGCTTCCATCCGCTGGAGGCGTATGACGGCCGCCGCTGGCACGATTTCGACAATGATCTGGACGGGCGCTGACAAACCGCTGACACCGGGCCGGGTGCACAATACGGCCCATGAACATGACCCGCCGCCATCCCCTGATCCTCGCCCTGGCCCTGCTCTGCGGCGCCACCGCCCCTGCCTTCGCCACGTCCCCCGCGATGACCGAAAAGCCGTCCGCAGCGCTGCGCCTGGCCACCTACAACACCTCGCTGTACTCCGATGACGCCGGCGGCCTGATCAAGGAGCTGGAAGGCGATAGCGAGCACGCGCGCAAGATCGCCGCGGTGCTGCAGCAGGTGCGCCCGGACCTGGTGCTGCTGAACGAGTTCGACTTCGACGATGCCCATCGCGCCGCCGACCTGTTCCAGAAGCGCTACCTGGAAGTGGCCCAGCCCGGTGGCGGCAAGCCGCTGCATTTCGCCTACCGCTACCTGGCCCCGGTCAACACCGGCGTGCCCAGCGGCCTGGACCTGGACAACAACGGCGTGGTCGGCGGCGAAGGCCGCAGCCGTGGCAATGACGCGTGGGGCTACGGCCTGCACCCGGGCCAGTACGGCATGCTGGTACTGTCGCGCTATCCGATCGATGAAGCCAAGGTGCGCAGCTTCCAGCTGCTGAAGTGGAGCGCGATGCCCGGTGCGATCCGCCCGGTCGACCCGCGTACCGGCCAGAGCTTCTACAACGATCATGTGTGGTCGCAGCTGCGGCTGTCGTCGAAGTCGCATTGGGACGTGCCGGTGAAGACCCCGGCCGGCGTGGTGCACGCGCTGGTTTCGCACCCGACCCCGCCGGTGTTCGATGGCCCGGAAAAGCGCAACGCGGCGCGCAACCATGACGAACTGCGCCTGTGGCAGGAATACCTGTCCAAGGGTGACAAGCCCTGGCTGTGCGACGACAAGGGCCAGTGCGGCGGCCTGGCGCAGGATGCGCGCTTTGTGATCCTCGGCGACCTCAACAATGACCCGGCCGATGGCGATGGCCGCCATGAGGCGATCGTCGAACTGATCGAGAACGCCCGCGTGCTGCGCTACCCCACCCCGCGCAGCGTCGGCGGCGAGCAGACCAGCCTGGCCTATGCGGCCAAGGGCATCGAGCGCAAGGGCGCACCGTTCCACGCCACCGGCGACTTCGGCCCGAAGTCCGGCACCATGCGCCTGGACTACGTGCTGCCCTCGACCGGTTTCGAGTACGTGGGCAGCGGCATCTTCTGGCCGGCCAATGAGAGCCCGGAAGCGAAGATCGCCGACGGCAGCGACCACCACCTGGTGTGGGTGGACGTACGGTAGCGTCGACTGGGTAGAGTCGACTGTTGGTCGACTGCACGGTGAAAAAAGGGGACGG
The DNA here is from genome assembly GCF_027854495.1 of Stenotrophomonas sp. PI_27. NCBI lineage: Bacteria > Pseudomonadati > Pseudomonadota > Gammaproteobacteria > Lysobacterales > Lysobacteraceae > Stenotrophomonas > Stenotrophomonas sp. PI_27. The sequence goes on along the minus strand of NZ_JAJNOF010000026.1, from coordinate 10,966 downwards.
AGGGGATTAAGTCGTTTGTGGCACAAACGACTTAATCCCCTCCGTCCCCTTTTTTGGTTTACGGCCGCAGTTCGACGCCGATGGCGTCGGCGGCATCAAGCGCGATGGCGCGTGCTTCGTCGATGGTTGCCGCGCGCGCCAGGGTCACGCCGACGCGGCGGTGGCCATGCACGCTCGGCTTGCCGAAAAGCCGCACGGCGGTGTCCGGCACCTGCAGTGCGGCGGCGACGTTGTTGAAGTACGGCACGCCCTCGCCGTGTGCCAACAGCGCGCACGAGGCCGACGGGCCGCTCTGGCGGATCACCGGAACCGGCAGGCCAAGGATGGCGCGCGCGTGCAGCGCGAACTCGCTCAGCTCCTGCGATACCAGCGTCACCAGGCCGGTGTCGTGCGGGCGCGGCGACACTTCGCTGAACCACACCTCATCACCCTTCACGAACAGCTCGACACCGAACAGGCCCCAGCCGCCGAGGTCGTCGGTGATCGCACGCGAGATCTCTTCGGCACGCGCCAGCGCCGCGCTCGACATCGGCTGCGGCTGCCAGCTTTCGCGGTAGTCGCCGTCCTTCTGCAGATGGCCGATCGGCGCGCAGAACGAGGTGCCACCGGCGTGGCGCACGGTCAGCAGGGTGATCTCGTAATCGAAGTCGATGAAACCCTCGACGATGCAGCGGCCGGCGCCGGCGCGGCCACCGGTCTGTGCGTACTCCCACGCCGGGGCGATGTCCGCTTCGCTGCGCAGGGTGCTCTGGCCCTTGCCCGAGGACGACATGACCGGCTTGACCACGCACGGCAGGCCGATGGCGGCCACGGCAGCACGGTACTCGGCCTCGGTATCGACGAAGCGGTACGGCGAGGTCGGCAGGCCCAGGGTTTCGGCGGCCAGGCGGCGGATGCCTTCGCGATCCATGGTCAGGCGTGCGGCGCGCGCAGTCGGGATCACCCGCAGGCCCTGCTCCTGCTCCAGCTGGACCAGGGTCTCGGTATGGATGGCCTCGATCTCCGGCACCACCAAGTGCGGCTGCTCCTGGGCGATCAGCGCACGCAGCGCCATGGCATCGAGCATGTCGATCACGTGCGAACGGTGCGCGACCTGCATGGCCGGGGCATCGGCATAGCGATCGGCGGCGATCACCTCCACGCCCAGCCGCTGCAGCTCGATGGCCACCTCCTTGCCGAGTTCGCCCGAGCCCAGCAGCAGCACGCGGGTGGCGGAGGGGGACAACGGAGTTCCAAGCTTGGCCATGGCGGTTCCAGCAACGGTGTGAAGGCGGAGGGGCATTCTAGCTGGCCGGGCACCCCGGGCAGGGCGTCCGACGAACGGTTGCCCAAATGTGATATCACTTTGATATCTTTAATCGAATCCTCAAGGACGTACCGCCATGAAAGAGAAGTCGCTTGCCTCCCTCAACGGCCTCGGCACGCTGGCCGGTGCCCTGCTCGTCGCCCTCGCCGGCGCTGCCCTGTTCGTACTGGGCGTGGCCGCCAAGGCCAGCACCGGCTCGCCCAACCTGCTGCTGATGCTGCTGGGTGCGCTGCTGGGGGTCTTGGGCGTATTCATCCTGGCCGGCCTGTACACCGTCCAGCCCAACCAGGCCGCGGTACTGAGCCTGTTCGGCAAGTACGTGGGTACCGTGAAGGACAACGGCCTGCGCTGGAACAACCCCTTCTATGCCAAGCGCCGGGTCAGCCAGCGCGTGCGCAACTTCGAGAGTGGCAAGCTGAAGGTCAACGAGCTCGATGGCAGCCCGATCGAGATCGCCGCGGTGATCGTCTGGCAGGTGGTCGACGCCTCCGAGGCCGTCTACAACGTGGACGACTACGAGAGCTTCGTGCATATCCAGTCCGAATCGGCGTTGCGCGCGATGGCCACCAGTTACCCCTACGACCAGCACGAGGACGGCCAGCTGGCGCTGCGCAGCCACGCCAGCGAGATCTCCCAGCACCTGAAGAACGAACTGGCCGAGCGCCTGGCCGATGCGGGCGTGCAGGTGATCGATGCGCGCATCAGCCACCTGGCCTACGCCGCCGAAATCGCCCAGGCGATGCTGCAGCGGCAACAGGCCAACGCGGTGATCGCCGCGCGCACGCGCATCGTGGCCGGTGCGGTGGGCATGGTCGAAATGGCCCTGGCCGAACTGCAGAAGAACGGCGTGGTTGAGCTGGACGAGGAACGCAAGGCGCACATGGTCAGCAACCTGCTGACCGTGCTGTGCTCGGACCGCGGCACCCAACCGATCGTCAACGCCGGTTCGCTGTACTGAACCACCCTCGCAACGGGGCGCCCCACCGCCCCGCCAGGAGTTTTCATGAGTGAGAAGAAAGCCTATCCGCTGCGCATCAACGCCGAGGTCCTGGCCGCCGCGCAGCGCTGGGCTGACGACGAGCTGCGCAGCCTCAACGCGCAGATCGAATACGTGCTGCGCGACGCCCTGCGCAAGGCAGGACGCCTGCCAAAACCCACGCCATCGCCGGAGGACAAGGAATGAGCACGCGCTGGAGCTACCAGACCATCGAGGTCAAGACATCCATGATGGGCGTCCTCAAGGCCGAGGACGTCCAGGCCGAGCTGACCCGCCAGGGCCAGCTGAGCTGGGAACTGGTCAACATCATCATCCCGGCACCGATGCGCCCGGCGATGCTGGTGTTCAAGAAGCAGGCCTGAACCATGAGTGCCAGCGATCCGAAGCAGTACGAGGTGGCCGAAAGCTCGCCGTTGCGCGTGCTGTGGATCGTGCTGCCCCTGCTCGCCGCCTTCGTGGCCTGCCTGTATGCGCAGCTGTACAAGGCACCGGCGACGGCACCCTGGATTGAAGTGACGCTGTCGCCGCCCTGGTTCCGGATGGGCGGCAGCGCCGCCTGGAGCCTGCTGGTCATTGCAGCGCTCGGCGTCGGGCTGGGCGCGGCGTTCTTCCGCCGCCGGGTGGAACTGGCCGACGACGTGCTGGACGTGCGCTCGACGATGTACCGCCGCCGTATTCCGGTGACGCAGTTGCGGCTGGACCAGGCCGAGGTGGTCGATCTTGGCCGCGACCGCCGCTATGGCATCCGCTTCAAGACCAACGGCTATGCGATGCCGGGCTTCTACTCCGGGCACTTCCGCCTGCAGGGCGGCGGCAAGGGCTTTGCCCTGGTCACCGACCGCAGCCGCGTTCTGGTGCTGCCGGTACGCGACGGCAGCGCGCTGCTGCTCAGCCTGGACCGGCCGCAGGTACTGCTGGACGCACTGCGCAAGGTGGCCGCACCGGCGCCGCGGCAGTAAGCTGCGGCGATGCAACGACGCGCGCCCCTGCTGATCAATACCGAGGCCATCGAGCTGTGGCCCTCCCACCTGCTGCGCGCACGCAGCACCCTGGATGCCCGCCTGCTGTCGCAGGCACAGTGGGTGCTGCGGCGCAAGCGCGATGGCCGCTACCTGGCGGCGGTGACGACGCATGGCGTGCACTCGCTGGTACCGCGCCTGCCGCGCGAACCCGGGGTCGAGGAGGCTCTGGCGCTGCTCGATGCAGCGGCGGCGCGGCCGTTCGGCGCTGCGCTGCAGGATCAGTGGTTGCCACTGGCGGGCCTGCAGCAACGCCTGCAGCAGCTGGGCCTGGATGCCCAGCGCTATGCCGACGACAGCGGCCTGCCATTGGAGCCCGAACCGTGCCTGCTGAACTTCGCCGGCCGTGACCGGTTCGGCCGCCCGCTGTGGCTGCGCCGCGGCGCCGCGCAGGGATGGCGGCGGATGCGCCTGCACGCAGCACGGGAGGGCATCGCGCTCGACGCAATCTCCGGCTTCCGCAGCCATGCCTACCAGTTGGGCATCTTCGAGCGGAAGCTGGCACGCGGGCTGAGCGTGGCGGAGATCCTGAAGGTCAATGCCGCACCGGGGTTCAGCGAACACCACAGCGGCCACGCGCTGGACATCGGCACACCGGGCGATGCACCGGCCGAAGAATCATTTGAAGCCACCGACGCGTTCGCCTGGCTGCAGGCCCATGCCGGCAGGCATGGCTTCCATCTGAGCTACCCGCGTGACAACCCGCACGGCATCGTCTACGAACCCTGGCACTGGTGCTGGAGACCGGCCAACGGCTGAGCCCCGCGTGGCGCCCGCACGCGGAATGGAACGAGAGAGCAGAGACAAAAGCGGACCGCTTCGCTCGAAGCCGAGCATGGCTCGGCCCTACAGCCGCTGCCGCGCAACGCCCCCATGTAGTGCCGGGCCATGCTCGGCTGCACCCCGGATTGCCCTCACCGCCTCAACGCGTTGATCGCCAGCAACACCCAGCCGGCCATCATGCTGGTGCCGCCGATCGGCGCCATCCGCGTCGGCCACTGCCACAACGCCCCGCCCACCAGACTGCCGGAAAACAGCAGCACGCCCAGCAGCAGCACGTACAGCGCCAGGTGCGCGATCGCTCCCTGCGCGCGCGGCCCCAGCGCCACCAGCACCGCGCCATGCGCGAACGCATACAGCGCTGCCAGGTTCAGGTGCTGCTGCGCCAGCGGGTCGGCTACGCCGTGCGATGCGTAGGCAGACAGGCCGATCGAGGCAGCGGCCAGCAGCGCACCCACGCAGGCCAGCAGGGACGGCTTACGCGCGCGACGTTCAAGGTTGAACATGAAGGCTCCTTGCGCAGCACCCCTCACCGGGTGCGGAATAAAAAAAAACGCGCCGCAGTCAGCGGCGCGTTTTCGTGTCCAACACTACATGGGACAGCCGAGGCTTACTTGACGGCCCAGTAGATGTCGTAGGTACCTTCAGGGGTGAACGACTTGTCGATGCCGTCCTTCCAGGTTTCGTACGGGCGGTCGATGACTTCGTTGCCCGAAGTCACGGCCCAGGCACGCAGGCCGTTGCGGGCCACGTCCAGGCCTGCCATGTGGCCGGTGTAGGCCGCATGCGCCGAACGGTGCGGAGCAACGTGCACGTACTTGACCGGTGCGCCGCCGTCGATCTTGACGGTCAGCTCGTCGGCAGCAGCACCTTCAGCACCCTTCTTCTTCACCGGCTGGGCGATGTCGAAGGCGTACTTCTCCTGGCCGAAGTCGGTGGTGATGATGCGGAACGGACCGGCGGCTTCAAGGCCATTAGCCTCCATCACGCGCTTGATCCACTCCTGGTTGTCCTTGATCGACTTGGTGATGGAATCCTGGCCGCGGTCCACGTTACCAGCGTTGACCACCAGCAGGTTCTCGGCCGGCACTTCCACGATGGCCAGGTCGGTCAGCGGGGCTTCCGGAGTGCGGTAGTCGACGTTCGGAACGCTGGCGAGCATGTTGGCGATGCGCGACAGGCCCAGCTTGATGTCATCGCCGATCTGGCGGCTGACATACAGGCCGGCGTAACGGCCGAACAGGTCGAAGCCGTACTTCACCGAGTAGTCCTGGGTGATCTTGACGTTGCGACCACCCTTGCCGGTCGGCTCCAGGTTGAAGGTGGTGACCTTGTCGTGACCCTTGGTGGCGTCTTCGATGGCGATCACAACACGCTTGTTCTCTTCGGCTTCGGTGATCTTCCAGGAACCGGTACCCAGGTCCTTGGAGTTGAAGTCGAGGGTGGCACCGGTACCGGACGCCGGGCCGGACAGCTTCAGTTCAACGGCGGGATCGCGCAGTACCAGCGGGTTCCAGTCCTTGAAGCGGCGCAGGCTGCTGACCGTGTCGTACACGATCGTCATCTTGCGGTTGGTCTCGATGCTTTCGGTGATGTGACGCTCGCCCGGCAGACATACGCCAATGATGACGAACAGGCCAGCCACGATCCCCAAGGCGATCAGGAACTCGATAATACGGGTCATTCAGAGAGTCTCCGGGGCCGATCCCACGGCCGGGTTGATTGAAGCGAAGCGCCAATCCTAGCAGGCTTCGCGGGCATTGTTTATCGGGATTGGCGCACCGGTTTCCGTGCCGGCTGCGTATTTGTATGGACAAAGAATTCGAAGGGTAACGCATACCGCTGCCCGGCAAGTAGGGGGCAACCTTGGCGGGAACCCCTGGGCGCCACCCAAGTCCTTGTACCAAAAGGAATTTTCTCAGACCAACTGGAGTTCAAACGCCTTCAGTACGGCCCGCGTACGGTCGCGCACGCCCAGCTTGGAGAGGATGTTGGAGACGTGGTTCTTGATGGTGCCCTCGGCCACGCCCAGCGAGTTGGCGATTTCCTTGTTGGAGAAGCCACTGGCCATCAGCCGCAGGATCTCGGTCTCACGGTCGGTCAGCGGGTCCGGGCGGTCCAGGCTGACGAACTCGTTGCGCATGTGCTCCAGGCCGGAGAGCAGCCGCTGGGTCACCGCCGGCTGCACCAGCGAACCGCCATCGGCCACGGTGCGGATGGCACCGACCAGCTGCGCCAGGGTGACATCCTTGAGCAGGTAGCCCTTGGCACCGGCCTTGAGCCCGGCCAGCACCAGCTGGTCATCGTCGAACGTGGTGAGGATGATGGTCGGCGGCAGCTGTTCCTGCCGCGACAGCACCTGCAGGGCCTCCAGGCCCGACATCACCGGCATGCGCATGTCCATCAGCACCACGTCGGGGCGCACCTGCGGTATCAGCTCGACCGCCTGCCGGCCGTCGCCGGCCTCGGCCACCACCTCGATGCCGTCGTCGAGCGCCAGCAGGGAGCGGATTCCCTGCCGCACCAGGGTTTGGTCGTCGACCAGGCAGACGCGAATCATCAACGCACTCCTTCAGGAACCTTGGTAAGGGCGGCCACCAGCACCGTTGCCGGCACCGTTGCCCGCAGCCGGAAGCCTTCACCGGGGCGGGTCTCGATCTGCAGCTGGCCGCCACATTGTTGCAGGCGCTCGCGCATGCCGCGCAAGCCATTGCCCACGTTGACCATATCCGCGCCGACGCCGTCGTCGCGGGCCTCCACCACCACCCGGTCGGGGGCTTCACGGTACACCTTGATCCACAGGTGGCGGGCACTGGCATGGCGCACCGCGTTGGTGATGATCTCCTGGGTGCAGCGCAGCAGCACGTGGGCCCGCTGCGGGTCCTCCACGTTCAGCGGATCCTCGATGTCCAGCTGGATGTCCAGCGAGGGCACGTTCTCGGTCAGCGGGCGCAGCGCCGCAGCCAGGTCGATGGCGCCGGTCTCGCGCAGCTGGCTGACCACTTCGCGCACGTTGCCCAGCAGCAGCTTGGCCAGTGCATGCGAGCGCTTGACGTGGTCCAGCGCCTGGCCCTCGGCCAGGTGGCCGGCCACCTCCAGGTTCAGGGTCAGCGCGGTCAGCTGGTGGCCGAGCAGGTCATGCAGCTCGCGCGAAATGCGGGTGCGCTCGTTGACCCGCGCACTCTCGGCCAGCAGGGCCCGGGTGGCGCGCAGCTCCGAATTGAGCCGGCGCTGCTCGTCGCGGGCCTCGGTCTGCTGTCGCGCGACCAGGCTGGTCACGAAGATGAACATGGAAAAGCCGCCATACAGCAGCGACTGCATCACTGCTTCGAACAGCGGGAAGCGCAGCAGCATGTAATAGACCGGCGCGACCGCCAGCTGGCTGACCAGCAGCCACAGCACTCCCAACCGCACCGACAGCATCCACGGGATGACCCCGGCGGCCACCATCATCAGGATGCTGCCCAGGCCCGAGCCGCTGAGGAAGCTGACCCCCAGCGCCGAGATCGTCAGCAGCAGCAGCAGGCCACGGTCCAGCCAGCTGGTATGGCTGTCGCTGCGCAGGATGCGGGTGAGCCAGTAATAGGCGGTGCCGAAAGACAGGTAGGCGACGAACAGCAGGATCGCCCAGCCGCCCATGTCGCTGCGGCTGTGCAGGTTCTCGAACTGCGAGTAGGCCAGCGGCAGGCCGACCATGACCCAGGTGAACAGGCCGGCCAGACGGAGGACGCGGGTATGGCTGAGGACTCCCAACATGCCAGCACTCTACGGGCCCGGGCTGCCTCGCGCACTCCCACGGAAGTCATGCCTGCCCGGTCGCCTGTTCATGCCGCAGCCCACCCCGGGCATGCAATAATCGTGCGCAGGGTCCCTTGATGGACCAACCGCGTTACCCCACGGAGTCACAATGTCGATTGTCATCCGCGACGTGCGCGAGCACGAGCTCGATTCCGTCCTGGCTTTGAACAACAACGCTGGCCTGGCCATCCTTCCCCTGGATGCGGCACGCCTGCGCCTGTTCTATGAGACCGCTGAGTATTTCCGCGTCGCCGAGCGCGACGGCAACCTGGCCGGCTTCCTGATCGGCTTCGGCAGCGACAGCCAGCACGACAGCAGCAATTTCGCCTGGTTCAAGCAGCAGCTGGACACCCCGTTCTTCTACATCGACCGCATCGTGGTCGCCAGCCGCCGCCGTGGCGGTGGTGTCGGCCGTGCGTTCTACGCCGACGCGCAGAGCTTCGCCGAGCTGCGCTACCCGCAGATGACCTGCGAAGTCTTCCTCGACCATGGCGCCGATGCCGCCCTGCTCTTCCACGGCAGCTTCGGCTTCCGCGAGCTGGGCCAGAACACCATGCCGCAGGTCGATGTGCGCGCCAGCATGCTGGCCAAGGAACTGTGCAGCTACCCCTGGGTCAAGGAGACCTACGGCGGCAAGCTGCCGGATGTGGCATGGACACGCGCCCGGCAACTGCCGGCGCAGGCACAGCGGCCGACGGGGACCTGAGCGTGGCGGTGAATTTCGATTACGAACAGGCCGGTGAACTGAAGATCGGCCAGGTGGGCATCGCCAACCTGCGCATCCGTACCCTTGACGTCGAGCGCCTCGTGCAGGAAATGCGCGAGCGCGTGACCCGCGCCCCGAAGCTGTTCGGCCGCGCCGCGGTGATCCTCGACTTCGGCGGCCTGAGCCAGGTGCCGGACGTGGCCACCGCGCAGGCGCTGGTCGACGGCCTGCGCAGCGCCGGCGTGCTGCCGGTGGCGCTGGCCTATGGCACCAGCGCGATCGACCTGCTCTCGCAGCAGCTCGGCCTGCCGTTGCTCGCCAAGTTCCGCGCGCAGTACGAGCGTGCCGACGCCGAGCAGGCCCCGCCGCCGCCCGCACCGGAACCGCGCCGGGCAGCCCGTGCCGAGCCGAAGCCGGCCCCGGCAGCGCCGGTGGCCAAGGTGGCCGACGCCGCCGCGCCGCAGCCGGGCCGCATGCAGCTGGGCAACGTGCGTTCGGGCCAGCAGCTGTACGCGGAAAACTGCGACCTGACCGTGATGGCCACCGTCGGCGCCGGCGCCGAGGTCATCGCCGATGGCAGCATCCATATCTACGGGACCCTGCGCGGCCGCGCGCTGGCAGGGGCCCAGGGCAACACCGCGGCACGTATTTTCTGCCGTGATTTCCATGCGGAACTGGTCGCCATTGCAGGCCATTACAAGGTACTGGACGATGTCCCGGACAACCTGCGCGGCAAGGCCGTGCAGGTGTGGCTGGAACAGGACCAGATCAAGATCGCTGCGCTGGACTGACGCAGCACCCAAACAGAATCATCAGGAGAAGTCCTTTGGCTGAAATCATCGTAGTCACCTCCGGCAAGGGCGGCGTCGGCAAGACCACTTCCAGCGCGAGCCTGGCCTGCGGCCTGGCGCGGCGCGGCAAGAAGGTGGCCGTGATCGACTTCGACGTCGGCCTGCGCAACCTCGACCTGATCATGGGCTGCGAACGCCGCGTGGTGTACGACTTCGTCAACGTCGTGCACGGCGAAGCGACCCTCAAGCAGGCCCTGATCAAGGACAAGCGCTTCGACAACCTGTACGTGCTGGCTGCCTCGCAGACCCGCGACAAGGACGCACTGACCCAGGAAGGCGTGGGCAAGGTGCTGAAGGACCTGGCCGCCGATGGCTTCGACTACATCATCTGCGACTCGCCGGCCGGCATCGAGAAGGGCGCCTTCCTGGCGATGTACTTCGCCGACCGCGCGGTGGTGGTGGTGAACCCGGAAGTGTCGTCGGTGCGCGACTCCGACCGCATCATCGGCCTGCTCGATTCGAAGACCCACAAGGCCGAATCCGGCCAGGACGTGCCGGCCTTCCTGCTGCTGACCCGCTACACCCCGGTGCGCGTGGAAAGCGGCGAGATGCTGAGCATCGCCGACGTCGAGGAAGTGCTCGGCCTGAAGGCGATCGGCGTGATCCCCGAATCGGGCGACGTGCTCAACGCTTCCAACAAGGGCGAGCCGGTCATCCTGGATGTCGAATCCGCTGCCGGCCAGGCCTATGAAGACGCCGTCGCGCGCATCCTCGGCGAAGAACGCCCGATGCGCTTCACCAACGTCGAGAAGAAGGGCTTCTTCAGCAAGCTGTTCGGAGGGTAAGCATGGGCCTGTTTGATTTCCTCAAAGCGAAGAAGACCACCGCCGAAACCGCCAAGAACCGCCTGCAGATCATCATCGCGCAGGAACGCAGCCACCGTGGTGGCCCGGACTACCTGCCGCTGCTGCAGCGCGAGCTGCTGGAAGTGATCAAGAAGTACGTGAACATCGACGTCGATGCGGTGAAGGTCGACCTGGTGAAGGATGGCCAGCACGATGTGCTGGACATCTCCGTGGCGCTGCCGGAAGGCCCGGACAAACCCTGATCCCCTGCCCCGCCCGTGCCTGCATGGGCGGGGCTGCCTGACCCGCATGACCGATACGACAACCGCCGTGGACATCACCTGCGTGGGCGACATCGCCTTCGCCGATGCGCAGTGCCTGCTCGCCGCGCATGGCCTGCGGCTGCACCACGTGGCCGACGGCGAGCCGATTCCCGGCAGCTACTGGGGCGAACCCGAGGCCGGCATCATCGCCAGCAACGTGTACGTGCGCGACGACACGCCCGTGCACTCGATGCTGCACGAGGCCTGCCACCTGATCGTGCTGCCGCCGGAGCGGCGGGCGCAGGTGCATACCGACGCCACCGACTCGGTGGCCGAGGAAGACGCCACCTGCTACCTGCAGATCGTACTGGCCGGGCAGCTGCCCGGCGTCGGCAGCCAGCGGCTGATGGCCGACATGGATGCCTGGGGGTATACGTATCGGCTGGGGTCTACGAAAGCGT
>NZ_JAJNOF010000025.1:0-22164 GCF_027854495.1 Stenotrophomonas sp. PI_27 | reverse complement strand
CGCACTACGCACGTTAGAAATGATTGGCGGCAGAATTCCGCAATGTTTGTCGCTGATCTCTTCATATAGTCGCGGTAGAATCCAAAAGCTACGTGCCACTTAATTCTGGCTCAGTTCCACCTTTGGAGCGTCGAGTCGCCACACATGGTCCTATATCAGACTCTCTGTGTTCCAGGCGCAGATGAAATCCTCCTGCTCACGTGTCTCGATCGCACAAGGTCGAACCTGACGGACTAGGTCCGTGGCCTGCATGCCAGTCGCAGCCATCCCCGTTCCCAGTAGCAACATCTAAGATCCTATCTTGGGCTCATCCTCCAAAGCAGACAAGCCCAGTTGTAGGCAATGTCCATGCCCCTAAGCACGGGCTTTGCTTTTCAGGTTCGGCCTATTTCAGTACGCAGTCTCCTGTGCTGACTGCAGTACTTCTGGTCATGCTGACCTGCCAAAGTGACGGAAGAGCCAGTGAGCCAGATCGACAGATCTCACTACGCGGACCCTTCTCCTTGGGATCTGAATGCGCTCCATGCCCAGCCTGTCGCTGGCGGCCGCTCGGCGCGCAGCTCCCTGCGACGGATAGCCCAGTGCCTGCCAAGCGTCAGCCACTGGCACGAAGAGACCGTGATCCATCGTGATTTGCTCTGCCAGATCGTCTTCGCTGGTTGTGTGTAGGGCCAGCAACTGGATTGAACTGTGAATCGGGAGAACGTAAACGATTTCCCGTGGATAGCAAAGATCAGTAGTGCAGGTTCCGCGTGCTTTGCTGAAGAGCATCCATCTGAGGCTTGCGAAAGAAATTTTGACTTCCCGACGAATCAGCAAGTTGCGAGGGCTTAAGGTGTGCTGCGAAAGTACGAGATTGTGGTGGTCGCGGCCGAGGATCTTCAGGCTGGAGAGCGGCTTACGCTAATGGCGGCGGGGCTCATCTACATTATTGTAGATAGAGAGACATACATCCCGGGCCCTGGCCTGAACACCCGGGCCAGGGAAGCGAACAATTCCCCAATGAATTTCGCTTTTTCGCCGGCTACACAAGCACTTCTTGTTCACACGCTGATCAATGGTCGAAGCCACTGCAATGCCTATAGCGCGCTGCGAGAACTGGCCAACCCGCTCAAACAGCTGGCGCTTTTCACGCAAGAGTTCACCCTTGCCGGAGTTGCCGCGGTCAAACCCATAGGCCTAAGAGCGCATGTTCAGCTGGATGAGTGCGGCGTTACTTGGAGCGCAGTAGAGTCATCTCTGACAACACCGATTGTCAACGTCCTTGTTGTTCTTCCGCGTGATCTAGCACGCTCGGCAAGAGGCAAATATCTGGCGAGGGGGCCCTTCCTTGGTCGTCATCCTGCGAACGCGATCCTCTGCGGTGCGTCGCGATCCATCAGCGACTGATCAGTCGCTGAAGAAGAGCCTCGTTTCCGAGAACATCAATAATTTTGCGCGGTTGAGATCTGGAACCGTCGCCCTGCGAGGCTCTTTCCTCAAAGCGGTCGGATTGACCTTGTTTCGCTCTATCCCTGTCGTCGCAGTCACGCCACTCTCGCCGAGCTCGGCAGACTACAAAGCGCATTGACGATACTTGGCGACACCCTTTGTCGGGATAACCACAAGCGTGTGCATTACGACCTCAAAGGACATCGAATGCCGCGTCCTGCGTCCGCTTCTGACCGATAGTAGAGATCGTCTCCAGCACAGGCGTTTGGCAGGCCGCTGCCCAGGTGGCTAGGCCATAGTTTGTGGCTGCGAGGGTCTGCAGAACTCTAGGCGATTCGGTGTCAATTTTTAAAATGGAACACTTCGTCTCAATACCAAATGGAGTGTACGTGTCGCCTGAAAACAGACTCAACAGCGAGTCATGTAAGAAAAGTCTGATAAAAATGTCGGAAAAGATGAGTTGACGCTGGCTAGCAACCGTGATTAATTCAATTTTCATTTCGAAATATGAACTGATCATAAGCCGGGCATTTGGCTATTTTTCTTCAAGGATGAATTGAAGTGAGCTACTACGAGCACAGTCTGCTGCCCTCACGCTTCTTCGAACCCATTGATGCGTACAAGCATCGAGACGACTGGGAAACAAGTATCCGCTCGCAGCTCCCCGGCGGGTGGCAGCTATTCCGATCGTCCTATTGGCTTCAGGCTGTCTCCCCCGGAATCTCATTCCCGGATCAAGGCTTCAAACTTCATGTTTCGCCTGATTACGCGCGTCTGCGCGAGCAGCTCGAAGCAACCGTCGCCGTACTGGTGGAACGCGAGGCTTCATTCAAGGTTGTCGCTGACGACTTCCTCGTTGAAATCACGAACTCGAAGAACTTCCCGCGTGTTGCATCCGGAAAGTTCATCACAATCTACCCGACCGACGAAGCGCACTTCCTCGCATTGGCGGCCGCTCTTCGTGACGCACTCTCCGGCTTCCACGGGCCTTATATCCTCACTGATCGCCGGGTCCCCGATTCGAATGTTGTCTTCTACCGCTATGGCGGCCTGCGCAGTATCCGCGGCAGCAACGAAGATGGCGGCATCAAACACCTCATCCGCGCACCCGATGGCCAGCTTGTAGAGGATCGGCGGGACCCGTCATTCTACCTGCCTGCCTGGGTGCGGGATCCATTTGATGGAATGCATGCCCCACCTGCTGCCAGCGATCCGGATGACGGCGCATTGCAGGGCCGGTTCGAGGTCGAATCGGCACTGCACTTTTCAAACAGTGGCGGCGTCTACAAGGCAACCGACCGTACCACAGGGACGGCGGTGGTCCTGAAAGAGGCGCGCCCCCACTGCGGGCTGCGTTCGGGAGGCAGCGGCGCGCGGGTGGACGCTCAACAGGCATTGCGCCGCGAGTATGAGATCCTACGTCGGCTGGAGCATCTGGGCTGTGCTCCGCGCCCGCTGCAGCTTTTCCAGGAATGGGAGCATCTGTTCCTCGCCCAAGAGATGATCGACTTTCCCACTTGGCGCTCATTCTTTACTCGGGAAGAGGTCTTCATGGGCCCCTTCGTCCGGGGCTGGTGCCGGGTGGAGAGCTTCGTAGGCGCCATGGTTCCGATCATGCGCAACACCATCGCATTGCTGCAGAGGGTGCATGCCGACGGCGTCATATTGGGTGATCTTTCACCCAACAACATCATGATCGATCCGGACACGTACGCCATCCGCGTAATCGACGTGGAATCGGCGACATTCGACGATCAGGCGTCTGCCTGGAATACCTACTGGGCAACACGTGGCTACGGCAGGCCCGAGCGAATGAACCAGACCGGCGTATCGCCAGACGATGACTGGTACGCGCTGGGCAAGTGTGCAATGAGCTCAATCATTGCCCTGGAAGGACTGACCATCTCAGAAGGCAACGAAGAAAGCATTTCAGACGTTGACCTCGCCCAGCATCTGGTCAGTTCGACAGGACTGCCGCCGACCTTCCTTGATGTCGTCACCAGCCTTCTGGCAGGCAACCCCGACCAAGCGTTGGAAGGCTTGGAGCGCCTGCAATCCTTCTTGGACCTTCCACCACCGGAACGCAGGTTTGCCGAGTTGGGCCATACGATCGCCACCGCTTCGATGACCAGTCCCATCGCCGCGCCCGATCTTGATCGGGTGGCGGACTTCATCGATGCGACCTACCGCGACGCGTCACGGACTGAATTCTGGCCTGCTGACCCTGGCGTCTACGCTACGAACAAGTGGAACCTGGCTCACGGCGCGGCAGGCATCGTCGCCTTCCTCGACCAGATGGGCCGCGCGGCGCCGGAGAAGGTCGAAAGGGCCCTCCAGTCCGAGAACCTGGCCAAGGCGACCGACGAGATCGGCTTGTACAGTGGTCTTGCAGGGCTGGCCACCTATGCGGCCATGAGAGGCCACACGCTCGGGACAGAAGAGGCTGTTTCCAAGATTTCCAACAGCCCCTATCGCCACCGCAGCGCTGACATCCTCAGCGGTGAGGCTGGGGTGGGCATTGCCATGCTCAGCATCCTGCGTCTGACCGGTCTGGAACAGGCCCGGCGCACAGCTCACGACTGTGCCCAGTTCCTCAAGCGGACGGCTGTTAAGGATGAAAATGGTGCCCGCTGGCCTTCGAGCGATGACAAAAAGACGGCATACTTCGGCTATTCCCGAGGTGCGGCGGGCATCGCGTACTTCCTAGCCCAGTATGCCACTGTCGAAGGCGACGCCGAAGCAGCCGAACTGGCCCATGACGCTCTCAAGTTCGTCATTGGCAGCGCAGTCATTGACACCCGCGGCAACCTGCAATGGTCACCGCACGCAACCGACTCGCGGTTGATGCCGTACTGGTCACATGGTTCGGCCGGCATCGGCGCGGTGTTGCTGCGTACCGGCATGCTTCTGGATGCACCGCGCTACGTCGAACTTGCCAACACCATTGCGAACGCGGCATTTTCCAAATTGTCCGTGTGCATTGGTCAGTTCGATGGCCTTGCTGGCTGCTTGGAATACCAGACCGATCTGTGCCTGTTAACCCGTACGGCAGAGGCGGCCTTCTACAAGGAGCAACTGCAGGAAGGCATCCACCTCTACGCACGACGTACACCAGAAGGCATCGCTTTTCCTGGCAACTTCGCGATGCGCCTGAGCTGCGACTTCGCAACCGGCACGGCAGGCGTGGCCATGGCGCTCAGGCGTGCGCGGCACGGTGGAAGCCGGCCACTGCTGGATTTCGCACTGCCCTCGGCAGCTCTGTTTTCGCCCGTCGAGGCAGGGCGATGAGAGCTTTCTCGCTCGGACGTCTGCTGTACACCGCACGCTATTGCTTCCTGTTCCCTTTTCGTAACCTTCGTGGTGCGCGCCATGTCCTGGCCTGGGTGTTTGCCCTGCATCTGCTGGTCACCTTCTCCTGGTCCTTTGCTGATCCACTCATCCAGCGCTTCATGATCGACCAGTTGGTCACGCGCAACATTGCCACCTTCCTGGCGGCAGTGTTCACCGCATTTGGTCTCTACCTGGCCATGCACTGGCTTTCCTGGAAAACCACTCTGCTGCGCGCCGACGCGGACAGAGTCCTGTCGGGCCTGTTGATGGACAGGGCAATGGCGGCCCTATATTGCCATCCGCCAAGGCGCGGAACGCAGGGAAGCGCGATGATCAGCCGGGTCATGAACGAACCCAGCCAGCTCGCCGGCACGACGACGTTCTCGCTGGAGATGTTCGGCATCGGCCTGACGTTCGCCTTCTCGGTCGTCTTCTGCGCCTTTGTTTCCTTCTATGCGCTGCTACCGTTGCTGCTGTTGCTGCCAGTGGTGCTGCTAGTGGTCATGCGGGATGCCAACAGTGCGCATGGCGCCGCGCTACGAGTGGAGCGCCGACGCGCCGAGGCCACCGCTCACCTCAGCCAGAGCCTGACCGCAATGCCTCTGTTCGTTCCGTTCAAGCTGCTGGGACGCGTCCGCCGGGAAGTCAGCCGCACGTTTTCAAGCTACCGCTGGGAGGCAAGACACCTACTGGCGGGTCGTGCCCGGGTCAATCGAAACGCACGCATGGCCATGTCCGGTGTAGAGGTGCTGATCTTCGCAGCGGTGGCCTTTGTCGTCATCCAGAAGGATCTGAGCATCGGTTCGTACTTCGGTCTGACTGCAGCGTACTGGCGACTGCTCAATTCGGTGCGGGACATGTCCGAGAAGCTTCCCATGGTGGCGGTTCACTACGGTAGGATCCGTCGTTTCGAGCGCTTCTGTGCACGTCGACCCGGTGCTTGGTTGGCAACCGACGAAGCCAACCAGTACACCCGGCTGCGTGTGGATGAGCTTCGCGTGCGCAGGCACGACGGCGTGCAGAACACCATCAACCTGGACATCGGTCCCGGTGACAAGCTGGTCCTGTTCGGTGCCAACGGCTCGGGCAAGACCACGCTGCTCAATGCCATCAGCTGCCCTGGCAAGGATCAGGAAGCACACCTGCAGGTACCTGGCCCGATCTCGCTGGTGGTCAGCCCGCCCGCCTTCCCCAACCTGCCGGTCCACCGTCTACTCAAGCTCGATGCCGCTGACGATCTTCAGAAGGGGGACACCGAACGCTTGGCGCGTCGTCTCGGCCTTGACCCGGCCCGCTTCGAAGAGAATCCCCAAGTATGGTCCGATGGCGAAAAGCGACGGCTTGGCATCCTGCTTGCTCTTGGCAAGAAGGCCGCTACCTACGTCATGGACGAGCCGCTGTCCGGACTGGAAGGGCGCGCCAAACGCATGGTGATGGAAGCCATCATCGAGCACACAAATTCAGCGGTGCTCATCGTCGCCCTGCACGAATCAGAGCTTATTCCCCTGTTTTCGCATCGCCTGGACATGACCGCTACGCCAACGGCGCAGGGATTGTACCCGGTCCACGCACGCCACCTCGATGGCATGGCGCGACAACAATATCCTTGCGACGTAATTCGTTGAAGATGCTGTGCGTACCAACGCACGGCTTCCTCATCCGGCGGGCAACGGGCCAACTCGCCGGGTTATGCCACTAGGCCCATGTCCTAACAATGGAGTGTTAACCATGAACAGCATTCTTGCTCTGCAGAATCTGGACCTCAAGCCGGACGAACTGATGGGCTGGAGCACTGCCAGCAATCATTGCAGCAGTGGTAGTCAGGGCTGCCAAGTCCAACAGGAAAAGCTTGAACTGAACTAAAAGAATCAGCTTACTTCCGCCTCAGGCCAAGATCGCCCCGCACGCTGCCTGGGTGGAGACGCGGAGGCTTGGGCCAGCGGAATTTCAACCATCAAACAAAGGAATGTCATCCGAATGAACACGATCCTTGCGTTGCAGAATCTGGACCTCAAGCCCGATGAACTGATGGGCTGGAGCACGGTGAGCAATCACTGCAGCAGCGGCAGTCAGGGCTGTCAGACCCAGCCGGAACTGGAGATGAACTGAACTTCAGGCCCATAGCCCTGCCGGCTATGGTAGCCCTGGCCGGGGCCAAAGGCCGCCAGCGAAAGCACGGCAGGCCTCCGGGGTTCAGGCATCCCGGCGCCGGAGCCCACTCGGGCTCCGGCGCTTCACTCCTCGCGCCACGCGCGGGCGCCACGGCGAAACCGATAAAAGGAATGCGTACTTGAACATCATTCTGAATCTTCAGATGTTGGATTCGAACGAGCAGCAGGCCGAGTTTAATTGGAGTACCGCCAGCAACTATTGCAACAAACACGTACAGCGTACCCTCGACTGAACGACCGCAGGGTGATCCCGAAGGACTACCGGATACCCAATGTCCCCGGACTGCGGCACGCAGTCCGGGGATCAGAATACGATGCCTGTAATAGCCCCGCGCCCACGCGTCTCCTGCTACGCCGATCTGGTTGCCGGACCATGCTCTCCGCCCGGCGTGTTCAGTTCGATTCGGGCGACGGCGCCTGGGCCATCTACACGATCTTCCAGCACAAGCGTGCCGCCGTGCGCATCGATGATATGTCGGGATAATGCCAAGCCAATACCACTGCCCCCCTTTTTGGTAGTAAAGAATGGGACGAACAGATTGGATGTTGCCGGCAGCCCGCTGCCATCATCGGCAACCTCAATGACAACCCTGCCGTGAACGTGACGCCAGCGCACCGTTACCTGTGCGGATCCCGGCGATTCGAGCCCGTTACGCACCAAGTTAATCAACACCTGTTCCATCTGCGCCCGGTCTATCAGAACTATCAGGTCGTCACTCTCGACGGTGACGTTCTCCTTTGGGAAGATCGCCAACGAAGTCGCTGCCAGTGCAGCCAGAGAAACCGCCTCAAGCTGTGGTCGTGGCATGCGTGCCAACTCTGCGTACTGGCCGATGAACCGCTGCAGGCTTTCGCTCCTACGACTGATGACGTCCAAGCTTTCGCGGATGTCCGCGATGTGTTCTTCGTCCATAGCTACGCCATCGCTAGGGAGCAGGTCGCGAGCGCTCACGGCCATGGACGAAATAGGTGCAAGCGAATTGTTGATCTCGTGGCTGATAACCCGCAACAGCTGGCTGAAGGTATTGGCCTGTTCTCTGCGCAGAATAGGCTCGACCAGTTGGATTACCAGCAACTGGGCAGGAAGGCCCGCGCTTCGGAGGGTGGCATGGGTAACCTGCCATCGCCCAGACCTGCGTTCGAATTCATGGCTCTGTACGGCCCCAGAGGGACAGTCCATCAAAGCCTGCAGGCCCAGCTGCTGGACCGTCAGGCCGAGCAGCCTGCTCCCGGAAGATGCAAGAACTTCCGCACCTGCAGGATTGACCAGCTTGAGGGCCTGTCGGTGATCGAACAGGAACACACCAGCATCCAAGGCAGCCAGGGTCTTCCTGAGCAGACTGCTCGCTTCTTGCTCGGCGGCATGCTGCCGTTGCAGTTGGATGGCAAGTGCATTGATCTGTCCGAGCACAGATGGTGTACCGCGCGCCGAAGACGGCAGCCTCGCGCGAACGCTGTACTGGCCTTGGCGAACAGCTTCAAGCAGGCTCATCAGCGTGTGCTCATCGTGCCTGTCGCCGCGGATGACCGCGCGTATCGCCAGCAGCGTAATGACCACGACAAGGACAGCCAGCACCGCAGCAGGAACCACCGATGGTCGGCCGATCAGCAGCACTATCAGCAACGCCGCCATTGCAGGGAGCGCCACAAGGCTATAGCGCCAGATGCGCGGCTCAATCCGGCTCATTGGCGCCGAGCCCATGCCTTTCCATGCGACGGTACAGACTCTGTCGACTCACCCCCAGCTGTTCGGCTGCCCGTTGCACGTTGCCACGGTGCTTCTTCAATGCCTCACCCATCAACAGCGCCTCTGCCTGGTCCAGCGTCAACCCCAGAAGATCGGACGCTGCGGTGGCCGTCGGCTCTGCCCTTTCAACGGGCCGATCTTCCAGGCGCAGGTCATCCACATTCACCACTTGGCTCGGTGCCAGCAGCGCTACGCGCTCCATGACGTGGGACAGCTCGCGGACATTCCCCGGCCAGGCATAGTCGAGCAGAGCCAAGGTTGCCCGTGCGGACAATTCAAGGTTGCTGCGCTGGTAGCGCCTGGCCGCGGCCTGCAGGAAATGCCGGGCAAGTTCCTCGATATCTTCCCGCCGCTCACGAAGTGCCGGCACACGCAACTGAAGCGGGTTAAGGCGATACAGAAGATCCTGGCGGAAGCGGCCGGCAGCCACCTCTGACGCCAGATTCGCGTTGGTCGCCGACACAAACCGAACGTCCACCCGTTTGGTGGTCGATGAACCCACCCGCTCGAAGGCACCTTCTTCAATCACACGGAGGATCTTTGCCTGCTGCTCCAACGGCAGGTTGCCAATCTCGTCAAGGAACAGCGTGCCCTTGTCGGCCAGCTCGATCCGCCCCTGCCTGTCGTTACGGGCATCGGTGAAAGCACCGCGCACATGCCCGAACAGTTCACTCTCGAACAGCGGGGGAGCCAACCCCCCGATGTCCACCTTGACGAATGGTCCATCCCTGCGCGGCGACTGTTGGTGAAGCAATCCGGCGAGCATCGACTTCCCGGTGCCGTTCTCACCCAGCAGCAATAAGTTTGCATTGCTGCGGGCGACTTGAAACCAGTCCCGCATGAACGCCTGCATCGCGGCGGACCGAACCACCATCTCCCCCGTGCCGTCTGCCATCAGCAGTCGCTGTGCCTGGCCAAGCGCATGATTGTCGCGTTGGCTTTGACGCAATGCCACACGTCCCTGCAGGACGCTGAGCACTCGGGTGTTGTTCCATGGCTTTTCGATGAAATCGACAGCGCCCGCACGCATGGCATGAACAGCGAGCTCCACGCTTGCCCAGGCCGTCATCGCGATCACCGGCAGCGCTGCATCACGCTCGGAAATGCGGGCGATCAGCTCCAGCCCCTCTGCACCGGACGTCGTATCCAACTGGTAATTCATGTCAACCAGTGCGGCAACTACATCCTGCCGTTCCAACTGCGCCATTGCTTCGGCAGGATCTGCCGCCTCCACCATGCGGAATCCGGCCCGCTTTAACAACAGGCCGAGTGCGCGCCGGATGTCATCTTCGTCATCAGCTACGAGAACTAATCCTTGGGAAGGGGGGGCAGTCACTGCAGAAACTCCATCGGGACGGACACACTCTCCGGGCAAGCAGATCCACTTTGAGGCGAACGGATCGGCGCGTCAATGGAGGAAGGGGGGGGGGCCCCCCCCTTCCGGGCTCAGTTCTGCCTCAGCATTTTCATGGGATCCGCACGTCCTGCACGGCGCGCCGGCGCAATGCTGGCCAGCAGCCAGGCGATGGTCAATGCAACCACCACCACCACGATGGACAATAGGTCCGCAGCGTGTGTCTGAAACAGGAAGCTCTGGATCAGCCGCGACGCTGCCATGGACGCGGCCAGGCCGATCAGCAGACCCCAGGCCAGTTGCCTGCCGCTTTCACGAAGGACCTGCAAGAGCAGCTGACGCGGCGAAGCCCCCAGGGCAGATCTCATACCGAACTCGTGACTGCGGGCCGCGATCGAGTAGGCCAGCACCGCATACAAGCCAACGCTTGCCAGCAGCAGGGCCAGTGCGGAGAACACGGCTACCAGCAACAGGTTCAGTCGTTGCTCAGAGGTGGTCGAGCGGACCACTTCGTTCATGCGCACGACATTGGAAATCGGCTGCTGGTTGGAGACCGATGCCACCAACGCCGGCAACGACTGGGCAAGTTCGTTTTCATCGGCACCTCGCAACCTTACCGCGTACTGCAGCGGCATGAAGTCGCGGATCATCAACCACAGGTCTGCGTCTACCTGCGCCAACGGCACATAGACCAGTGGCGGTACCGGCTGGGCGGGACCAAACTGCCTGACATCCCCAACGACACCCACGATGCGCATCACTACGTTTCCGTTGTCTCCCGGCACGGTAATCTGCTGGCCCACTGGATTACCCGACAGATACGCCTTGGCGAATGCTTGGCTGATCACGCAGGTCCGGGGTGAATCCGCTCGCTCCTGGGCGTCGTCGAAGGACCGACCCGCCAGCAGGGGAATGCTGAATACAGTAAAGAAGCCGTCGGTGATTGGCCGGTACTGGCTACTGATGGTCCGTCCGGTGGGGAGCTCGATGCCCATGTTGAACTGTGAGCCGGTAGGCAGGTTGGTGCTGATGGCCGCTGAGGTGACACCGGCCCTCTGCTGAACCGCGTCCAGTATGCGGCGGCCCTGCGCGAGCACTGCGGTGATATCGGGTTGGTCACGCACTAGCGGCGACAGCGAGAACGTCACGATCGAGCGGCTTTCGAATCCCATTGGAACCGCGGCCAATTGTTGCAGGCTGCGCCCGAACAACGCTGCTGTAAGCAAGAGCAGTACGGCCACTGCGATTTGCACCGCGATCAGGATGCGGGCAAAGCGGCCCGCTCCCCTGCTGATACCACCACGACTGGCATTCAACTCGATCACCGGTCGCCTACGGTCAAAGCGGAAGAATCCAATGACCGCAGCGGTCACTGCACCGATCTGGGCGATCGCGAATGTGCTGCCGATTGTCAGTACCCCGGGCCGTGTCAAGTTGCCCTGTGTCCACTCCAGCGGAATATGCGGCGCGAGCAGGATCAATCCGAACCAACCAGCCAGCAGGCCAACTATGCCGCCAATAAATCCAATCAACACCGCTTCGGATATCTGTGGCATCAGCAGGTGTCGGGTGCTGGCGCCCAAGGCGATACGTACGGCAGCCTCATGGGCATGTGTCGATGCCCTGAGCAACATCAGGTTGGTCAGGTTGGTTATAGCGATCAGCAGCACGCACAACGCCACGCCCAGGAACATTAGTGGAACGTTTCCTGAGCGACTGACGAAGACGCTGTCCTTGAGTGAGGACGCGGTGAAGCGGGTGCGCTCCAGTTGCAAGCGCTCTCCCTTGCTTCTGGCCATGGAGGTGGCAAACGCACGCATGCGTGTATCTGCTTCCGCGCTCGCCTCCTTCAGCGAATGACCAGATGCAAGACGACCAATGATGTATTCGTTTGCTGCCATGCTGCTGCTGGTGGGATCATGCCGCAGTGGAAGCAGTACATCGAAAGGGTCCGGCCACACGAACGTGGCGGGCAGGACCCCGACGATAGGAACCTGCTCCCCTTCGATGGACAGCGTTCTGGTCAGCACGTCCTGTGAACCAGCGAAGCGACGCTGCCATAGGTCATGACCGATGATGACCGCTCGTGCACCGTTGACGCGGTCCTCGCTGTCGGTGAAGTTGCGGCCCAGCGCTGGCGCAACCTCCAGCGTGCCCAGGAAACCCCGATCGGCTGCCAGGCTCTTCAGCACCTCCGGCACGTCCGCGCTGACGGTATTCATGTTGCGAGTGAAGCCCTGAACCAGCCCCGTGGCCTGCAGTGATGTCATCTGCCGTGCCTGGTTGTACAGCCCTGGCGAGCCGACGGTCATCACTCCGCTCTCGTCGAGAATGCCGACGGTAACAAGGGATGCGCTGCCCGGAAAAGGCAACGGCCGCAGCACTGCCTGTTCCAGCAACGCAAGAACCATTGTGATCGTTGCAATTCCCAGCGCCAGCGTGGTGCCCGCCAGTACCAAGTACGTGGGTCGCCGCAGCAGTTCTCGCCAGCTTCGACGGGCATCCATCATCATCGACATGACATTGGACATCACGCAAGCTCCAGGTCGGCTGCGCCGCGCGCACCGCTCGCCATCGAGCCATCGCGCGCTAGGTCTTCATCGACGATGCGACCATCGAGCATGTGTATCACCCGGCCGGCGCGGCGCGCGAATGCAGCGTCGTGGGTAACCATGCAGATAGTGGACCCAGCGGCGTGCAGCGTCTCCAGCAGTTGCATGATCGACTCGCCGTTTCTGCTGTCCAGGTTGCCGGTTGGCTCGTCGGCGAGCAAGAGGGACGGATTGCCGACCAGGGCGCGCGCAACAGCGATGCGCTGCTGTTGCCCGCCTGACAACTGTCCCGGGTAGTGTTTCGTCCGGTGTGCCATGGCGACCATTTCCAGCACCTCCGTGACACGCTGGCGTATCGCCCGCCTGTCATGTTTGGCACGGTAGGTGAGCGGCAGCGCGATGTTCTCCTCCACCGTCAAGTCGGCGATCAGGTTGAACGACTGAAAGATGAAACCGATGTGGCTGTTGCGCAGCCGAGCACGAGCGGGCGGCGCCAGCCCGCTCATCTCCTCGCCATCGATGGAGTAGTGTCCGCCATCGGTTGAATCAAGCAGGCCCAAGATGGACAGCAGCGTGGATTTACCGCAGCCCGAGGGTCCGGTGATGGCGACAAACTCACCGCGCCCCACCTGCATGGTGATATCAGACAGCGCGTGGGTTTCAAGTTCGTCGGTATGGAAAACCTTTTCCACATTCTGCAGGGAGATGAAGGGCGTAGCGTGATTGCTCGTCATTAGATGCTCCTTGTTCATTTGATGCGGACCTCCTGGAAATCACCCCATCGACTGGTGTCGGATAGTACGGCGCGCTGGCCTGGGCGCAAGCCGCTGCGAATCTCGATGCGGTCACTGGAGGCAGCGCCAAACTCTACCTGTACCCAATGTGCGCGGGTGCCGTCGCTATCAAGGACCAGCAGTCGTCCCTCACTTTCCGCCGCGGCCAGTGCCGGCCGCCCCAGGCTTGCAACGTTGTGGAGTGTGCCAAGCAGTATGCGGCCATCGACTGACAAGTCTGGTCGGGCACCGTCGGGCAAGGTAGCCGGCAACGAGACATCGACGGTCACCGCCCCCTCTCTCACGGCGGGGTCGACGCGGACGATCTTGCCTTCAACGCTGCCGTTGCGCGTATCCACGGCGACGGCAAGCCCCTGCTCCAAGCCGGAAGCAAGCATTTCGGGCACCATCAGACGCGCGATGAGATCATCCGGCCTTGCAACCCGTGCCAGCTTCGCCCCAATCTCGACCTGCTGGCCTTCCTCGACTTCGACGTGCTGCAGCACGCCGGCGATCCCGGCTTTCACTTGCAACGACTCCACCTGCTGGTTGGCGACATCTAATGCACTGCGAGCTTCATCAAGGCGCGCCATGGCTGCGCTGGTCTGCGCCGCCATTGTCTGCCGGAACACGGCGACACGGCTTTTCTCGATGGCCGATTTGCGCTCGGCCTGCTTCTCGACGATTTCGGTCTGCTTCAGCTCGACGAGCGAGAGAATACCCGCGTCATAGGCGCGTCGATGCGCGTCTGCCTTAACCGAGGCGGCGCTCCATTCCGAGTCGGCTTGCACCTCGGCGGCCTGTTGGTCCATCAACTGGGAAGCAAGCGATGCTCGCAGCGCCGCTGTATCCGCCTCTGCAGCGACCAGTGCTGATTGGGCTTTCTTCTGGTTGGACAGGAGCTCGCTGTTCTCAAGCTCGAGGATGACTGTGTCGGCCTGTACCGTCGTACCGCCTTGGACCACCACACGCTTCACCGTGGCCGTCGCCTTGGCAGTAATCCAGCGTAAGTCCTTCGGCACCAGCTTTCCAGACGCGCGAATCTCGCGCTTCATATCCCCCTGGACCACGCCGTCGATCCACAAATCGCTTGACGATACCGACGGGGCTGCCGTGCTCAGCGAGGCCAGCGCGGCGCCGATAGCCAATATGCCTGCCACTGCGCCGACGACGATGACGGAACGCCGCTGTCTAGTTGACCCTGGATTCTTTTTTATGTCCATGCATGGGAACTAGCAATCTTCGTGCCAACCTTTTCTGCCCCGTCGGTGCAACGACCTGCACCGCAGGCTGTACTCAATTCCGCATGATTCCGTCCGATTCCGGACAGTGCGGTCACCGCCGTGTCCGGATCGCCCACCCGGAAAGGCCCGAAGGTGGGCGTGCGCAGATTTTGTGCAAACGGGATTCGGGTTACAGCTGACCGGCTCGCCCTTCAAACTGGATGGTAAATCGGCTCTGCTGCCTTCCGATCACGGATGGCTAAGTGGGCTGCTGCCGGTTTCAAAGACACCTTGGTGAGGTGGAAGATGAGACCGGAGGTGGTTCATGGAGAGAAGAAGGACATTCAGCCGCGAGTTCAAGCTCGGGGCGGTCAGGTTGGTCATCGAGCGTGGCGTGGCTGTGGCCCAGGCAACCAAGGAACTGGACGTTCACGAGAACGTGCAACTGGGTTCGTGAGTTGCGAGGGGAGCCCCAGGAGGCGTTCCGTAGCAACGGCAAGCAAAGGCCCAGGACCCGGAGATGGCGCGACCGCGCAAGGAGTTTGCCAAGCTCAAGATGGAGCGCGACATCCTGAAAGGAGCCGCGGCCTACTTCGCGAAGGAAGCGATGTGATGTTCGGGTTCGTGGCGAGACACCGGGGGGTCTGGCCGGTCAATCTGATGTGCGAGGCACTCAGTGTCTGGGGGGCTTCTACGCGTGGCTCACACGGCCCAGGATCCAGCGCAGCCTCAGCGATGAAGTGCTGGGCGCGCGGGTCCACAGAGCTTCGTGCGCAGCGAGCGCACCTACGGCGCGCGCCGTGTGTGGCACGACGTGCTGGAGCAAGGTCAAGCCTGTGGTCTGCACCACATCGAGCGACTCATGCGAGATCAGGCACTACTAGCCAGGCCCCGACGACGTGGACTCACGCCAAATTACGTGAATGTCAACTTTGCGCACAATGCGAACGTTGGCGCCGCACTGTGCGCCTCGTCTGACGGAGCGACCGCTCTTGGCCGGAAGCAGACATCAGCGCTGCGTCGGCGCCTGGCGCGGTGCTATTCTCCGCTTTCGCCCCCTAAGCAGACATTCTCCTCCGATGCCGCGAGCTGTCGTAACTGTCCTGTTAGGTGCGAGTGACGACGCCGGTTCCGAGGCTACGTTCAATGCCGAGTGGGAGCTTGTCGAGCAATGGTTGGACCGCTGGCGAGATAACATGGCTACCTGCCCCGAAAACTTTGAGGGGTGCGGTTGTTGCGTCGTGTATTGGGAAGTGGATGCACCGCAGTGTGCGCTAGAGGAGCTTCCTTCCCATCTCTTGACCGGCACGTGGTAGCCGACAACGAACGTCCGCTTCTGCCATTGGTGTCGCCGCCGAGCCTAGCGCTGGCTCCGGTTAAACGTCGGCTTGTTAGCCGGGCCCAGCGGCCCTAAGATCGGGCTGTAACAAGGTCTAAGCCCAACGTATGGCGCCTTGTGGGTAAGTCGTATAATCGGGCCCACGGGTCCGTCTACTAGGTAGTTAGGCCTTGTCAGATGATCTCTAAGTACTCCACTGTGGTCGTTACGGAGATTCGGCATCCACCGACGTTCTACGATCCATTCAAGATCAATAAGGTGCCGCCCCAGGTTGGGGACCGAGGTGCTGTCGTCGATTTGCTCCGTGGATTCGGTCTGCCCGACCGATACGTTGTTGAGTGCGTCAGTGGGTCGGGTGAGACAATTTGGCTTGGCGATTTCTCGGCGGATGAGCTGGCCTTGGCACCGGCCGACGCCTAACAGTGCGTTCAAAACGAACCCGCTTCGCGGGTCGGCTTGAATCAAGATATTGGGCCTCTGCGATGAAACATTTCTTGCAAGTCCAAGACACGTTCCAGGTAACGGGCAGAGGCCTGTCGGATTCGACTGCCGACCGGCTTCTGGTGGCAGAGGCATAAAAGTTCATTAAAGCCGAACTCGCCTCGTGAGTCGGATTAATTTCATGGTTAGGGCGCACATGACATATCTCGTCATCTTGCAGGAAATTGACTCTTATCTGATTGAGCGATCTGGCGGTCACGTCGGAGAGAGTTCAAGCTTCTCGTTGGAAGTTATTCTTGATGGCCGAATCATTCGGATCGATCCCCGTCGAATACTCCGTGTTGCAATGCGCGGAGACCTTCTCGAGGAGCTGATGGATGAGGACGCCGATATCAATGCCGCCATGGAGCCTTATAAGGGACCCCTCAAGGGCGGAAGCATGCACAGGCGAGATAAGCGCTTTGGCTATGACGACAAATTTTGGGATTGGTGGCACCGCATCGGCAAGCCACAGAATGGCGGGAAAGATATCGAGACGAAGAAAGAAGCCGACGAATGGCACGACATCTACGTCCGTTCCAAGTTCCTCATCCAAAATAGTCTTTTTGAGAAATTTATTCCTCTCTTAAGCAGCAAGGAGCGCCGCAGCGCGAGACTCTCTATATGGATCATTGCGCTGCTCGTGGTGCGCTCTAAAAATTCACTTGAGACGAACCCGCTTCGCGGGTCGCCTTTATTCTAGAGTTAGGCATTCACGTCAGGCCGTCGCGCTCAACTCGGGAAGCTGCAGGCCCATCTCCAAATACTTGTTGCACTGCTCCGTCTAGACTCGGGGTGCCCATGGACGGGCTGTTTTGAGCCGTGTCTTTCTCATGCACGGCTGCTCGCCAGCCGTTCTCCAAGCCAGGATGAGCTCAATGCCCATTCCGGGTCAGTCATGCCTGTCTTTGGCGGCATGGGCAGCTTCAATGACTACGCGCTGTGGCGAAACGGACAAATCATTCGTTGCATGGAGACGCTCACTGAGGCTGGCGGCGCCGTTTATGAGTCCGGCCTCGATTTGCGTCGCATCGATGCCTAACAATTCATTCAAGCCGACGCCGCTTCGCGGAGCGGCTTAATTCCAGAGTTCGAGCGGCCGCTTCTGGCCGGAAGCAGACATCAGCACTGCTTAGGCGTTAGCCCGGTGCTATTCTCCGCTTTCGACCCAAAGCAGACATTCTCCTCCGATGCCGCGAGCTGTCATAACTGTCCTGCTAGGTGAGGGTGACGACGCCGGATCCGAGGCTAAGTTCAATGCCGAGTGGGAGCTTGTCGAGCAATGGTTGGACCGCTGGCGAGACAACATGGCTACCTGCCCCGAAAACTTTGAGGGGTGCGGTTGTTGCTTCGTGTATTGGGAAGTGGATGCACCGCAGTGTGCGCTGGAAGAGCTTCCTTCTCATCTCTTGACCGGCACGTGGTAGCCGACAACCAACGTCCGCTTCTGGCCGAAGCGGACCCGCAGTCCAGATGATTCCGATATAGGTGCAGCCATCCGCCTGCGAGAGAGTACGGACACGATGAATCCAATAAATGACGTAAGCCAGTGTGACGCCAGAATTCGACTCTACACACCTACGTGGAGCACGAAGAACCATTTCAGGTGATGACTTCGGCTCAGGGGGGATGAGGATCTTGGAGATGCATTTCTGCACGCTCCATTGATTATGTTAGTTTGATTGGCTGAACAACAAGATTGCTCTTCACGGGATTAGGTGCCGGGTGGCGCTGATAGCACTTTTCGAACGCAGCAACAGGAATTTACGCTGGAACGAATCGCAGAAGTCCTGCGCATCCAAATAGCTAGAGGCCAGTCATGAGTTCGACCGTCGAGTTCTTTGTTGAGACGATCGCCAAGGATCGCACTGGGAAGTCGGTGTACGTGGGTTTTGTTGTCACGGGCGGCCCGATATGCGTCGGAGACAAGTTTGTCTCGATGTATGAAATTCCGAGGACACTGGAAGACATCCAGCTGGGACGCCGGCGCACCTCTCCAGAAAACGTCCGTGACATCTCTATTGGTGTGGATGCAATAGATGCAAACAGGCGGCGAGTACAGGCGCTACCTGAGGGCGTGACCGGTGCACTTTATCTAACGGGTGAAGACGTGGCGTTTATTGGAGCTCGAACATACTTGCTAACGTCGGGTTGACCTAAGTGATCCTCAGTCATTGCCAGCGATACGATGCTCGGCGGCGATTGCCCGATAGAGATCCGGCTCTTGCGCGCCAGTGATTTGCCAATCAAGGAAGGCGAGATAAATTTCATACAAGGACAGGCTCTGAAAGCTGTGCTTGGAACGGGGATCACGCTCTATATTTTCAACGCGAGCGTCCTCAAGTACGATCTCCCGATACCACGGGCTCACACTGTCAGGAGCGATGGATGAAGGTCGTCTACAGCTTGCGCAATGATCTTGAGAAAGATCAGTCCAGGATTCGAGATACGCAATCCTTGACGTTGAACGATGCGAAGCCATTGCTCGGATTAAAAGGCAATAAGGGGCTATTTGGTAGCGAGGAGTGGTGGTCCAATATCGAGTCTGGAGTCATTGAGGGTGAGTGCGTCACGGGTGTAATTGCGAGCCTGTACGTTGCGGGGCAGGAGCGCCTCGATCACCCAAACGAATTCGAGTTCACCCTAAACGATGGGAGTTCAAGGTCGGAAGCAATCTTGACGGATGATCCAAATTCCATTTCTGCATACGCCATCGGACGGAAAGTTCAAATTCACTACGCGTACGATGAGCTTAAGTGTCCCTTGAGAAACGGGCTTCCTCAGTATCTGGACTTCGTTGTGAGAATAGAGATCGAAGAGTGATAGCGTCAGTTGGCTGCGGTGCGGCACGCGATGAAGTGCGGCTCCACTTGCTTTTCATGCCCGTTTTCTGGCGCGAAGACTCGGCTTGTGAATTCGCGCCTGTGGTGAACGTCCGCTTCTGGCCGGAAGCGGACATTCGATGTCGTTATCACCGGTCTCGTCGATCCGCTCATGAGTCGGCTTGTTAGCTTGTCTCATTCGCCCTAAGATCTAGCCCTGCCAAATGAATAGCTCGCCATACGGTGCGCTGTGAATAAGTTCTGTAGCCGGACCCAAGGACCGGGGATATCAGGTAGTTAGGCGCGCAGGGAAATTTCATTCTTAACCTGTTCAAGAGCAGACGTCGGCCATCTGTGAGCAACAACCTTTATCTAATCAACGTGCACATCGGTCGTGGCACTAGCGCCGAGATGCCGGAGCAGCTTGTTGGCGCTTACGTTCCGTCCTTTGCTGCTGCGCCGGACCCCGAGTCGGCCGCACGGCAGGTCATTTCAAACCTAACAGGTCGCGGCTTCGAGTTTCTTGGCATCTCTGACAATAAAATCCACCAGCTTGACCCGGCGGCTTGGGATTTCTACCTGAAGAGCGCTTGGCCCGAGTTTTTGGATACCTTTCCGAGCCAGGATCGGGTCCAAGCTGGCATGGCTTCCGGGCTGCTATTTTTTGGGGCGTTCGTTGGATATGAGCCGGAGCGCGCCTAAGAATTCATTCAAGCCAAACCAGGTTTGCAGGGAGACTCAATTCAAGCGCTAACCTAGGTCTGCTTTTGGCCGCAGGACGCCATGCGATCCATAACGGACACTTGCAAGAGCGCATGCTCCGTATTGTGCTGTGCTGGGTCCGATCATACGCTGGATTGTTAGACGGACTCAGTCGACCTAAGATCGAGCTGTATCAAGGGGAAGGCGCGCGGCTGGGCGCTTTGTGGAGGTGCCATTTAACTGGACCCACAGGTCCGTCTATTAGGTAGTTGCAACCCGCGATGGATAACTTCGTCACATTGAAGACAAGCAAGTTCGTAAAACTTGTTTTTGAGGACGCGCTAGGCTCGATGAACGAAGAGCCAGGGGAGTTATCTCCATCAAACGCCACGATTGATGAGTATCAGTTCTACCGCCAGAGAGTTGGCTTTCATCTCGCACACGCTTTGACGTGGCTTGATCAATTAGACTTCGCTGTTGAGCTCCTTGCCAACTATGACTATTCAAAGAAGATTTCCGCATCTCGCGCAGATCATCTGATCTACAACATTGAGAACTATCTGATTCGCGCCAACTCCGCGTATGACAGAGCACTTCAACTTGTCAATTCAGTATTCCACCTCTGCGTTCACGAGGAGCACGTAACGCACTCCATTATCATCACTAACACCAAAGTTCAGCACCGTCCCGCCGTCGTTGCAAAGCTAAAAGCTTTGCGTAAAACCCTAGATTCGTACGCTCAAGACCGACATACCATCATCCATAAACACTCACTTCTTGACGAAAAGATGCGTCGCATAGAACTTTTCTATCAAGACGCAATTTTTGAGGTCATGGATTCGGACAGAAAAGCAGGAATCAAGGCTTTTCGTGCCAACTACCTGCGAGAGTTCGTTGTTTCCAAGAAGCAAGAATTCAATGGTATGAATGCCAAGCTGGCCGTTTCGGTACACAATCTACTTGAAACACTTGCAGTGGAATACGATTTTCAAAAGACCCAGTTCAAGGCCCGCGGGTTCTAACAGTTCATTCAAGTTGAAGCCGCTTCGCGGCTCGATTTACCTCTGACGTTGAGTGTCCGCTTCTGGCCGGAAGCGGACGCTTTGTCTGACGCGGCGCGCCGGTCCAGTGGGGCCTTCTGGCCGCCTAGATTTTCTTTGTTCCAGGGCTCGAAGGGTTGAGGTGTGTGAAAAATTGCCATGGCCAACTCCTAGTAGAGGGGGATTGGCCAGCATTCGCCTAGCTCGAGAAGCTGGGCGTGATGCAACTCTAAGCAGCCGTTTGGCAGCGGTGTGCCAAAACCGGCCATACGCCCAGTGCGAAGCCGTCGGGCAGAGATGCAAAGGGCGGCGGGTCCGGCTTCATGACATCGCCGTCGTCGACATCACCGTCAGCGACATCCCAGCCGAAACTGCTGCGCGCCAGTACCACCGCACGGGCCTGATGGAGAATATCGGTGGGTTTCAGGCCGTCGATGAGCGCGGTGAGACGTGCGCGCACCTCATCAGGCATAGCGTCGCCCTCGAAGCGCAGCGCTATGCGGAAGCCAATCCACCCCTCGATCCAGGGCCGCTCGGAAGAGAAGTGGGTCGCTGCCCGTTCGAGTGCATCGTGACAGGCGCCGAAATGCCACAGCTCCCTTACGTTATGGGCAAGGTGGCCCCGGGTGTTTTCGATGATTGGCGAAAGCTCGACCACCAAGTCGACCGCGCCGTTGTACCAGGCCTAGATGTCGCCATAGGTCAGCGGGTGCCAGCCATAGTCGCGTGACCGGGCGCCGAAGTCGAAGTCGCTGGATGAACTGAAATGGTGTGCCTTCAGCAGCGCATCGAGGGCGATGCCGGCGCAGCGCGTCAAAGCCGGATCACCAGATTGCGCAAACCACGCACAAGCGATCGCGGCTGGTCCGGCAAAGCCTTGGTGCCGGGCAGGTGCAGGTGAAACAGCCAGGCGAACATGTCCGATGCCGAGTTCTTGTTGTGATTGGGCGGTTCGGCGGAAAGGAACCGGGCAAGCAATGTCGCCGCGCGGCCGAATGGCGTTGGTTCGTAAGCGAGGAGCTTGGTGACAGAAATAGCGAATGGGTGATGAATTCTTGTCATCGGCGACGAAAATTTTGAACGTGCATACTGCCGCCGGTGGACCAGCTGCTGCTGCGCTACAAGTTTCATCAGGACCTGGCGGCTGGTCGCCTGCTGGCGCAGTTGATGCAGCGCGCACCACCGCCCTGGTCATGCCCG
>NZ_JAJNOF010000024.1:0-34627 GCF_027854495.1 Stenotrophomonas sp. PI_27 | reverse complement strand
AAAACCCCGCTGCTTGCGCAGCGGGGTTTTTCTTTTTGCGCAGAACGGCGGGTAGTGCCGGCCGCTGCCCGGCAACCCCATGGCCCAGCATCGTCCCGGGAGGTTCACGCGATGCGTGGATGCCCTCCGCGAGGAAGCATGGCGCCAACCAAGGTTGGCCGCTACCAATCGATTGCCGGCCAGCGGCCGGCACTACCGGCAGATCCACACCAACCGTGGATGAGCCGCCGACGGTACGCAAAAAGAAAAGCGGCGCCCCGTGGGGCGCCGCTCAGGCTTGAACCATGTTCAGTCGAGCAAGGCCCGACTTTTACTTGGCCGGGGCCTTGTCCTTCATCATCGCGTCGCGGGCGGCCTTGAACGGATTGCCTGCATACCAGTTCGGCCAACGATCGCCTGCGGCCAGTTCCTTGCCCACGCCATACATCAGCTGCAGGTCCTCGACGGTGCCGTCCAGCTTCCAGGTGGCCGCGTCGAACTCGTCCTTCGGGCCGTGGTAGCGGTTGGCGCCGTAGTCCGCTGCGGCCTTGCGGCCTGCGTCCACGCCGCCCTCGCGCAGGTCTTCGCCGCCATCGGCGTACAGGGCCGGCACGCCGGCCTTGGCGAAGTTGAAGTGGTCCGAGCGGAAGTAGAAGCCGCTCTGCACCGAGGTCTCACCATGCAGCGTACGGTCCTGGGCAGCAGCCAGCGGCTTGAGGATGTCCTCCAGCTCCGAGCTGCCGAAGCCGGTGACGGTCACGTCCTTGGCACGGCCGGCCACCGACATCGCATCGATGTTGATCACGCCGGCGATCTTGTCCAGCGGGAAGGTCGGATGGGCAACGTAGTACTTCGAACCCAGCAGGCCGGATTCTTCCAGGGTCACCGCCAGGAACACCACCGAACGCTCCGGCTTCGGATCCTGGTGGGCCATGGCTTCGGCCACTTCGAGGATGCCGGCCACGCCGGTCGCGTTGTCGACCGCACCGTTGTAGATGTTGTCGCCGGTTTCACCCTCGTGCTTGCCCAGGTGGTCCCAGTGCGCCATGTACAGCACGGCCTCGTCGGCACGCTTGCCGCCCGGCAGCACGCCCACCACGTTGCGCGACTGCTTCTGCGCGATCTGGCTCTTCAGGTCGACCGTAGCGGTGGCCTTCAGCGGCACCGGCTTGAAGCCGCGCGTGCTGGCGTCCTTGTAGGCCTGGGCCAGGTCCAGGCCGGCACCAGCAAACAGCGCCTTGGCGGCGTCGGCGCTCAGCCAGCCCTGCACCGGAATGCGGGCTTCCGGGTCATCCTTGGCCGGCAGGTCGTACTGCGGGCCGGCCCAGGAGTTCTTCACCACGTCCCAGCCATAGGAAGCGCCGGCGGTGTCGTGCACGATCAGTGCCGCGGCGGCGCCCTTGCGCGCGGCCTCCTCGAACTTGTAGGTCCAGCGGCCGTAGTAGGTCATGCGCTTGCCGTCGAACAGCTTCGCGTCGTCAACATGGAAGCCCGGATCGTTGACGAACATCACGACCGTCTTGCCCTTCCAGTCCTGGCCGGCGTAGTCGTTCCACTTCTGTTCCGGTGCGTCGACGCCGTAGCCGACGAACACCAGGTCGCTGGCATCGATCTTGACCTCCGCCTGGCCGGTCCGGGTACCCACCACCATGTCGGTGCCGAACTTCAGTTCGGTGGTCTTGCCGCCCTGGGTGATCTTCAGCACGGTCGATTCGTCGGCCGTGGTCTCGGTCATCGGCACGTCCTGGAACCAGCTGTCACCGTTGCCGGGCTGCAGGCCGATGCGCTGCATCTGGTCGCGGATGTAGTTGACCGTCAGTTCTTCGCCCTTGCTGCCCGGGGCGCGGCCCTCGAACTCATCCGAGGCCAGGGTCTTGACCATCTCGGCGAAGTCGCCGGCATTTATTTCCGGCGAGAACTGGTGGGCGGCGGGCTTCGCCGCAGCGGTATCGGTGGCCGGCGCGGTGGCCGGCGTGTCTTCGCCTTTGCAGGCGCTGAGCGCGGCCGCAGCGGCCAGGCACAGGAGGAGTTTGCGGGGCATCGTCGATTCCTGGAAAACAAAGGGCGGCCGCACCCAGGCGCGGCCGGTACACGCGAGTATCACCGAAGCGGCGGTTCCGGCGGGTTCAGTCGGCCGGGGCGGTTTCGCTGTCGAACGGGATCGGCTCGGCACCGGTGACTGGCCCGATGCGCGCGGTGCGATGCACGTACAGCACAACTTCGCGCTCGAACTGCAGCGGGCCACGGACCACCGCGTTGGGGCCGATGATCACGCGGGGCTTGCGGCTGGCGGTCAGCGAGATGCTGAAGTTCGGCTTGCGCACATGCACGCCGCCGTTGACCTGCGAACCGATACCGACGGTGATGTCACCATTGACGGTCTCCACATCCTTGCCGACGCGGCTCTCGACCAGGCCGATGCCGCCGTTGACGGTCTCGACGCCGCCTTCGATCTGGCTGCCGCGATCGCTGAAGATGCTGCCGTTGACGGTGCTGACACCGCCGCTGGCAATCACCTCGCGCCCCAGCCGCACACCGCCGTTGACCGTTTCGATCTTGCCGGTGCGGGCGCGGTCGGCAACCTTCACCCCACCGTTGACGGTGTCGATGCTGCCGGTCTCGACGCCTTCGCCGATGCGGATGCCGCCGTTGACGGTGTCCAGCTTGCCGTAGCGTTGACCCGGTTCGGCGCTGATGCTGCCGTTGACCTTGCTGATGTTCTCCTGGGCACAGACCGGCCCGGTGGCCAGCAGTACGCCCAACAGCAGCGGAATGGAAAGAGTTTTCATGGAGACCTCGAGAGATGTGCGGCTGGCAGGCCGCGTGCGGAGATGTCACCATTCCCCGGTAGCCCCCGCAACTGCCTGAAGTCACTGGAAAGCCCTTGCGCGACAACGTCTTCCCATCACGCCGACATCACATCGCCGCTGCCCGCGGCGGTCGCTGCCTGCTGCTGGGGCTGGCCGTGGCGCTGGCCCTGCCACTGCCGGGTGCTGCGCAGACCACCCGCGAGACCGAGCGCAAGCTGCAGAAGCTGCGTACCGAACTGAAGGGCGTGGCGCAGGAGCGACGGCAGATCGAGGGCCAGCGCGGGCAGGCGTCGCAGCAGCTGCGCGAGGCCGACGAGAAGGTGGCACGCACCGGGCGCGCGCTTGCGCAGACCGAGGCGGCGCTGCGCGAGCAGGCCCAGGCCCTGGCCCAGGCCGAGCAGCGCCGCAGCACCCTGCAGAGCAACCTGGCCCAGCAGCACCGCGAACTGGCCGGGCTGCTGCGCGCGGCCTATCAGCTGGGCAACCACGCACCGCTGAAACTGCTGCTGTCGCAGGACACCGTGGCCGATGCGAATCGTGCCCTGGCCTACCATCGTTACCTGCAACGCGAGCGGGCACAGCGCATCACCGCGTTGACCGCTGACCTGAAGGAGCTGGAAGCGCTGCAGGCGCAGATCGCCGAGCGCAAGCAGAAGCTGCAGGGCGCGCACCAGGACCAGAAGCAGCAGGCTGCGGCGCTGGAAGCCGACCGTCGCGATCGCGCCAGGACCGTGGCCTCGCTGGACGAGCGCTTCAAGGACCAGCGCGAGAAGGAACAGGCGCTGGGCCAGGACGCCAAGGCGCTGGAAACACTGCTGGCCAACCTGCGTGCTGCTGCGGCCCGTGCGGAGGCCGAGCGCCGGGCCGCTGCGCGCCGCGCGGCCGCGGAGAAGGCCGCCGCCGAGCGTGCCGCGCGCCAGGCCGCGGCACAGGGCCGGCCACCACCGCCGCCGACCAAGGTGCCGCCTGCGGTGGCATCGGCACCGGCGCCGAAGGTCGGTGGCCTGGGCTGGCCGTTGTCCGGCAACCTGCTGGCGCGCTACGGCGGCAAGCTGCCCGACGGCCGCACCAGCAGCGGCGTGCTGATCGGCGCGCCAGCCGGCAGCACGGTCACGGCCGTGGCCGATGGCACCGTCGTGTTCTCCGACTGGATGACCGGCTACGGCATGATCCTGATCGTCGACCACGGCAACGGCTACATGAGCCTGTACGCGCACAACGACACCCTGCTGAAGGATGCCGGCGCGCGGGTCAGCCGTGGCGATGCAGTGGCCAAGGTCGGCAATTCCGGCGGCCAGGGCGTGACCGCGCTGTACTTCGAGCTGCGCCGTGGCGGGCAGCCGGTCAATCCGGACAGCTGGCTGCAGCGGCGCTGAACCCGGGCTCGCCGCATGCACGGCGGATTCAACGGGAATTTAGCCGGGCTTCGCGCATAATCGGCCCATGTGCCTTGAGCACGATGCCAACGTCGACAGGAGTGCTCCATGCGCGCAGCCCGTACCGCCACCCTCTTGCTGGCCCTGTTGCCAGTGCTGTCCTGGGCGCAGCAGACCGCGCCCGCTCCGAGCCAGGAAACCGGCGGGCAGGCAGCGAACAGCGAGGAGGCGGTGACCTCGAAGGTGCCGCTGGAGGAAATCCGCCGCTTCGTGGCCGTCTACAACGCGGTGCGTGCGGCCTATGTCGATCCGGTCGATGACAAGAAGCTGATGCAGTCGGCCGTGCGTGGCCTGCTGCTCGACCTCGATCCGCACAGCACCTACTTCAACAAGGAAGATGCGCAGGCCTTCGACGAGCAGGCCAATGGCGCCTACGAAGGCATCGGTGTCGAGCTGCAGCAGCAGCCGGACAACGCCAGCATGAAGGTGATTTCGCCGATCGACGACACGCCGGCGGCCAAGGCCGGCATCCTTGCCGGTGACCTGATCATCGCCATCGACGGCAAGCCGATCAGTGCGATCGATGCCAGCGAGCCGTTGCGCGGCCCGGCCGGCAGCAAGGTGGTGCTGACCATCGTGCGCGAAGGCAGGCCCAAGCCGTTCGATGTCAGCCTCACCCGCCAGACCATCCGCGTGACCAGCGTGCGCAGCCGCCTGCTCGAGCCGGGCTATGGCTATATCCGCCTGAGCACGTTCCAGGCCGATACCGGTTCGGACTTCCAGAAGCACGTGCAGCAGCTGCAGAAGCAGTCGGGTGGCCAGCTCAAAGGCCTGGTGCTGGATCTGCGCAGCAACCCGGGTGGCCTGCTGACGGCCGCCGTGCAGGTGGCCGACGATCTGCTCGACAAGGGCAACATCGTCAGCACCCGTGGCCGGATCAGCATCAGCGACGCCCGTTTCGACGCGACCCCGGGCGACCTGCTGAAGGGCGCGCCGGTGGTGGTGCTGGCCGATGCCGGCTCGGCCAGTGCATCGGAAGTGCTGGCCGGTGCGCTGCGCGACAACAAGCGCGCGCGTGTGGTCGGCAGCCGCACCTTCGGCAAGGGCTCGGTGCAGACGGTGCTGCCGCTGGACAATGGCGATTCGGTGAAGCTGACCACCGCGCGCTATTACACGCCCAGCGGCAAATCGATCCAGGCCACCGGCATCGTGCCGGACGTCGAGCTGAAACCCGCCGCCACGCCGGCCGAGGATGCACTACCGGCCAGCCTGAGCGACTACAGCGAAGCCACCCTGCCGGGCCATCTGCGCGGCGATGACGAAGGCACCGAGGGCTACCACGCCGGTGCGGTGCTGCCGGGCGACGGCCCGATCAACGACGCACTGGCCGAGCTGAAGAACCCCGGTTCGGTTGCCGCACGGTTGAAGGCCGAAGCCGCGAAGGCAGATGCGGCCAAGGCGGCGAAGGCCGCTGCGGCGAAGCCGGAAGCGAAGGTCGAACCTAAGCCGGAAGCAAAGCCGGAAGCAAAGCCCGCACCGGCCCCGGCCAAGCCCTGACGGTAGCGCCGGGCCGTGCCCGGCGGACGCCCTGTTCATCCGCAAGGCGGCGCAGCCGAGGTGTCGCCCGATAGAATCGGTCCATGGATCATTCGAACCTCGCGACCACGATCAGCCAACTGCTTGGTCGCGATCCGTTGCCGGTTGACCGGGCCGTTGCGCTGCTGGAATCCCTGGCGGGTCGCCACGGAATCGATCCGCGCCGTGTTTATTGGTGGGCGGGCATAGCGACGGCTGATCAGACCATCCAATACGACGACAGCGATGAAGGCCTTTCCTGCTTGGCAGAACTGCTGGTGGAAGTGAACGGCGAAATGTGTCTGGTAGCGTCAGACGAGCGCGCATTGCCGTGGCCAATCTGGACTCTGCAGGCAAGTGAACTGATTCCCTTGCTCGGCGAATTGCCGTTCTTCGAATATTTCGTGGTGCTGGATGGCGGAGCCACGCTGCTGTTCGATACCCACCACAATGCGTTGGTGGTCAGTCGCGAGTGACGCTTTCGGCCTCATCACGGACCGAGCAGATCCATATCAATGAAGGAGTCGAGCACGCATAACGCTACGGGGAGTGGCTGAGCGTGGAGCCGGCCAGCGGCCGGCACTACCAGGGGGCAGAAGTGGAGCCGGCCAGCGGCCGGCACTACCTGGGGTCAGAACCCGTGCCGCTTGCGCAGGCGGCGCGCGATCGCAGCCCGCACGTAGACTCCGTACACGACGCCGAACACGAAACCGCCGATGTGCGCCCACCACGCCACCATGCCGAAGCTGGGGCCGATGTGGGCGAACACCACCTGCAGCGCGGCCCAGACACCGATCAACAGGTAGGCCGGGGCCCGTACGAACTCCAGGAACAGCCCGAGCGGAATCACCACGCCCAGCCGCGCACCCGGGAACAGGGCCAGATACGCGCCGATCAGCGCCGACACCGCGCCGCTGGCGCCGATGATGATCTGGTCCGGGCTGCCCATGGTGTAGATCGCCACCAGGTTCGAAACCGCGCCGCCGACCAGGAACAGCAGCAGCAGCCGCCACGGCCCCAGCACCCGCTCGGCCGGCAGGCCGAAGATCAGCAGGAACACCAGGTTGCCCAGCAGGTGCGACCAGTCGGCGTGCAGGAACAGGGCGGTGAACAGGCGCAGCACGCTGCCGTCCTGCAGGGTCGCCCACCAGTCCAGCGGGTGGGTCAGGCCGGTGGACAGGGCGCCCCAGTCCAGCCAGAGGCTGTTGCGGGCGTCGTCCGGGCGCGAGATCGACCACAGGAACGCCAGCCACAGTGACGCGAACAGCACGGGCGTGGCCCAGCGCAGGGCCGCCTTCTTGCGGGACGGGAGCGAGACGAACATGCCAATAGCCTAGCGTGCGCCGCTTTCGGCGGGGACGGTCCTGTTCAGCTTTTGAGACGGGAAAACCGGCTGCGCTGTTATTGTTTCATTAACGGCTCTGGGTAATACTCGCATACGGCGTCGTATGTCGGGAGGGGAATCCGGCGCGCTCCGAAGGGCTTCAGGGCCGGTCGGGCGCAGGCGCACTCAGAGCACCATCACCGCTTACCGGAGAGAGAGAACTACGATGCAAACCGCTTCCACCATTGCCCGACTGACCCTGCTGGCCGTCGGCGTTGCCGGTGCGCTGGCCGCCGCCGATGCCAATGCTGCCGCCTTCCAGCTGAAGGAAAACAGCGCCAAGGGCCTGGGCCGCGCGTTCGCCGGCTCCACCTCGACCGAAGGTGACGCCTCGGTCATCGCCACCAACCCGGCGTCCATGCGCCTGCTCGATGGCACCCTGGTCCAGGGCGACGTCAGCGCCATCAGCTTCGGCGCCAAGTTCCGCGGGCAGGGCAAGTACGCCAACGGCGCGCCGATTTCCGGTGGCAACGGCGGCGACGCCGGCATGATCGCGCCGGTTCCGGCCGCGTACTTCCACGTGCCGTTCGGCGAGAACGACAACATGCACTTCGGTGCTTCGCTGACCGTGCCGTTCGGTTTCAAGACCGAATACGACCGCGACTGGGTCGGCCGCTACAACGGCGTCAAGACCGAGCTGCAGGCCATCGACCTGGGCGTGGCGTTCTCCTATGACGTCAACCCGTACCTGTCGTTCGGTGCTTCGGTGTTCGCCGAGCGCCTGAACGTCGACCTGACCAGCGCTGTCGACACCGGCACCGCGATCAACGCCACTGCCCAGCGCACCGCTGCGGCGCGTGTGCTGGCTGCCGGCGGCACCGCGGCCCAGGCTGCGGCGGCGTCGCAGGCGGCTGCACGCCAGGCTG
This sequence comes from Stenotrophomonas sp. PI_27, assembly GCF_027854495.1. Lineage (NCBI taxonomy): Bacteria > Pseudomonadati > Pseudomonadota > Gammaproteobacteria > Lysobacterales > Lysobacteraceae > Stenotrophomonas > Stenotrophomonas sp. PI_27. The sequence goes on along the minus strand of NZ_JAJNOF010000024.1, from coordinate 26,637 downwards.
CCCAGCTCGGCTTCTCGCCGGGCACCGCCGATGGCTACCTGCGCATCAAGGGCGATGAAGTGTCGGTCGGCTACACCCTTGGCATGACCGTCACCCCGGTGGAAGGCACCAACATCGCCTTCAGCTACCGCTCGAAGGTCGAGCACAAGATCACCGACGGCAAGGCGGACTTCACCATTCCGCAGAATGCGGCGGCCTTCCTGGCCACGGCTGCCCCGGGTACCTTCATCGACAGCAATGGTCGCGCGACCATCACCCTGCCGGCCAGCGCCACCGTGGGCTTCACCCACCGCGTGAACGACCAGTGGCAGATCATGGCTGAAGTCACGCGCACCGCGTGGAGCAAGTTCGACCAGGTCGTCGTCGATTACGACTCCAACCAGCCGGACAGCGTGCTGCCGTTCCACTACCGTGACACCACCTTCGCGTCGATCGGTACCGATTTCCGCGTGAACGACAAGCTGACCCTGCGCGGCGGCCTGGCCTATGACCAGACCCCGACCACCGATGCCCACCGCGACGTGCGCGTGCCGGACACCACCCGCAAGTGGCTGTCGCTGGGCATGACCTACGCCGCTTCGGACAAGATGGAATACAGCGTGGGCTACACCCACCTGTTCACCAAGGATCCGAACATCACCTCGACCTCGGCCACCGGCAACACCGTGACCGGCAAGTACAAGGTCAGCGGCGACGTGCTGGCGGCTTCGCTGCAGTACAAGTTCTGATTCGGGCGATGGCCTGACGCAGCACACGGAGGGCCCCGCGCAAGCGGGGCTTTCCTTTTGTGAGCAGGGTGCCGCAGCATCCACGGCGGGCGTGGATCTACGCGACAATGGCGCGATGAACCTGTCCGATCCGAACTTCCAGCTGGAGCTGGTGGCCAACATCGCCGTTGCCGGCTCGATCCTGCTGGCCGGCCGCAACAACGTGCATACCTGGTGGCTGGGCATCGTTGGCTGCGCACTGTTCGCCGCCGTGTTCGAACGCTCGCACCTGTACGCGGACATGGTGCTGCAGTTCTTCTTCATCGCCATCAGCGTGCTGGGCTGGTGGCAATGGCTGCGTGGTGACCATGGCGCGCCGCTGCCGATCACCGCGCTGCGCCCACGTGCCTGGGCCTGGCTGGCGCCGCTGGCGGTAGTGGCCACCTTCGGCTACGGCTGGATGCTGACCCGACTGACCAACGCCTATGCGCCCTACATCGATTCGGCAGTGCTGGTGTTGAGCGTGATCGCGCAGATCCTGATGATGCGACGCAAGCTGGAATCGTGGTGGGTGTGGCTGCTGGTGAACACCGTGGCGGTGCCGCTGTACTACAGCCGTGGCCTGCACCTGACCTCGATCCTCTACATCGGTTTCTGGATAAACGCGCTGGTCGCCCTGCGCCATTGGCGCCATCTGATGCAGACCGAGGCCAAGGCAGCCGATGCCGCCGCCTGAGCGCGTTGCCCGCGGCCTGGTGGTGGGCAAGTTCTGCCCGCTGCACCTTGGCCACGAGCACCTGATCGAATTCGCTTCCACGCGTTGCCAGCAGCTGCTGGTGATCGGCTGGTCGCAGCCGGGCTTCCCCGGCTACAGCGCTGTGCGCCGAGAGCGTTGGCTGCGCGCCCGGTTTCCGCAGGCCACGGTGGCGGTGCTTGACGATGTTCGACTGGCGGCATTGTGCGTGCAGCGGGGCGCAGCGGTTCGCACGTTGCCGCAGGACAGCGACGATGAGCACGTGCAGCGCGAGTTCACCGCCTGGCTGTGCCTGAGCCTGTTCGGTGGGCCGGTGCAGGCGGTGTACACCGGTGAGGACTACGGCGACGGCTTCGCGCAGGCGCTGGCGATGCACTTCGATGCGCCGGTACGTCATGAACGGCTGGAGCGCACGCGGGATGTCGGGCAAGCCAGCGGCACCCAGCTGCGTGCCGATCCACATGCGCATCGGCACAGCCTTTCTGCCGAGGTGTATGCGGACTACGTGCAGCGCGTGGCCTTCATCGGTGGCGAGTCCAGTGGCAAGACCACGCTGGCGCGGGTGATGGCCGAACGCCTGCAGACCGCGTGGGTGCCGGAGTATGGCCGCACGCTCTGGGAGCAGCAGGGCGGCAACTTGGTGCCGGACGATCTGCTTCGCATCGCCATTACCCAGCCGCAGCATGAAGACAAGGCTGCGCGGCGGGCGCATCGCTGGCTGTTCTGCGATACCACGCCGCTGGTGACGCTGGGCTACAGCGGCTGGATGTTTGGCACGGCGCCGGAGGCGCTGCGGCAGGCTGCAATGCGGCCGTATGACCTGCTGTTCGTGTGCGCGCCGGATATTCCGTTCGACCAGGACGGCACCCGGGTAGGGGCGGCATTCCGTGCGCAGCAGCATGCCTGGTACGTGCGCGAGCTGCAGGCGCGGGGAGTCGACTATGTGCTGCTGGAGGGCGACCTGGAAACGCGCATCGCACGCGTGCAGCGCGAGCTGGCGACGCGGGCGGACAATCGGTTCAGTGTGGCCCAGCCTCTGTAGAGCCGAGCCCACGCTCGGCCGCGCCGGGAAAGCCGAGCAGGAAGCAAGGCACAAAAAACCCCGCGTTCGCGGGGTTTCTTGTTTGCCGCATCAAGCCGGCGATCAGTCGCCCAGGGTCAGCAGCGAGGCGTTGCCGCCGGCGGCGGTGGTGTTCACCGTCACCGTCTTTTCGGTGGCAAAGCGCAGCAGGTAGTGCGGGCCGCCGGCCTTCGGGCCGGTGCCGGACAGGCCCTGGCCGCCGAACGGCTGCACGCCGACCACCGCACCGATCTGGTTGCGGTTGACGTAGACGTTGCCGACATGGACGCCATTGCTGATGCGGTCCACGGTCTCGTCGATGCGCGAGTGCACGCCCAGGGTCAGGCCGTAGCCGGTGGCGTTGATCTGGTCGATCACCGCATCGAGCTGGTCGCCCTTCCAGCGGATCACGTGCAGGACCGGACCAAACACTTCCTTCTGCAGCTGGCCCAGGTCCTTCAGTTCGTAAGCGCGCGGCGCGAAGAAGGTGCCGTGGGCGGTGTCGGCCGACAGCTCGGCAGCGGCGATCAGGCGTGCTTCGCGGTCCATGCGCTCGGCGTGGTCCTGCAGGATCTTCAGCGCATCGGCGTCGATCACCGGGCCGACGTCGGTGGACAGCAGGCCCGGGTTGCCGACCTTCAGTTCCTTCATCGCGCCGGCCAGCATGGTCATCACCTTGTCGGCGATGTCGTCCTGCACGAACAGCACGCGCGCGGCCGAGCAACGCTGGCCGGCGGAGGTGAAGGCCGAACCGATCGCGTCCTTGACCAGCTGTTCCGGCAGCGCCGAGGAGTCGGCGATGAAGGCGTTCTGGCCACCGGTCTCGGCGATCAGCACGCCGATGGCGGCGTCACGCGCGGCCATCGCGCGGTTGATGGCACGGGCGGTATCGGTGGAGCCGGTGAAGGCCACGCCGGCCACGCGCGGGTCGGCGGTCAGCGCGGCACCGACGGTGGCGCCGTCGCCCGGCAGGAACTGCACCACCTCGGCCGGCACGCCGGCGTCGTGCAGCAGCTTCACCGCGTAGTAGCCGATCAGGTTGGTCTGCTCGGCCGGCTTGGCGATGACGCTGTTACCGGCAGCCAGTGCAGCAGCGACCTGGCCCAGGAAGATCGCCAGCGGGAAGTTCCACGGGCTGATGCAGACGAATACGCCGCGGCCGTGCAGCTGCAGCTCGTTGGACTCACCGGTCGGGCTGGGCAGCTTCTCGGCGTGGCTGAACTGCTCGCGCGCCTGCTTGGCGTAGTAGCGCAGGAAATCCACGGCTTCCCGCACTTCGGCGATGCTGTCGGGCAGGCTCTTGCCGGCTTCCTTCACGCACAGCGCCATGAACTCCGGCATGCGCGCTTCCAGCTGGTCGGCGGCGTGCTCGAGGATGGCGGCGCGGCTGGCGGCCGGGGTGCGGTTCCAGGCCGGCTGCGCAGCCACGGCGTTGGCCAGGGCCTTCTGCACGGTGGCGGCATCGGCGGCCAGCCACTGGCCGACCACCTCGCGGGTGTCGGCCGGATTGGTCACCGGCAGCGCGGCGCCGGCCGGGCTGGCGCCCGGCACCAGCGGGGCAGCCTGCCACGGCTTCACCGCAGCGTTGATCTGCTCGGCCAGGGCGCGCAGTTCGTTGTCGTTGGCGAGGTTGACGCCCATGGAGTTCTTCCTGTCGTGGTTCTGGCTGCGCAGCAGGTCAACCGGCAGCGGGATCTTGGGATGCGGAATCGAAGCGAACGAGGCGACCATCTCGACCGGATCGCGGATCAGGTCGGCGATCGGCACGCGCTCGTCGGTGATGCGGTTGACGAAGCTGGAGTTGGCGCCGTTTTCCAGCAGGCGGCGCACCAGGTACGGCAGCAGGTCTTCGTGCGAACCGACCGGGGCGTACACGCGGCACGGCAGGCCCAGGCGGTCGGCCGGCACCACTTCGGCGTACAGGTCGTCGCCCATGCCGTGCAGCTTCTGGTGCTCGTACACGCCGCCGTTGGCGATGCTGCGCACGGCCGCGATGGTATGCGCGTTGTGCGTGGCGAACATCGGGTAGATCGCGTCGGCATGGGTGAACAGCCGCTTGGCGCAGGCCAGGTAGGACACGTCGGTGTTCTGCTTGCGGGTGAATACCGGGTAGCCCGGATAGCCTTCGATCTGCGCGCGCTTGATCTCGGCATCCCAGTAGGCGCCCTTGACCAGGCGCACCTGCAGGCGGCGACCGGCGCGGCGCGCCATGTCGGCCAGGTGGTCGATCGTGTACGGCGTGCGCTTCTGGTAGGCCTGCACGACCACGCCGAAGCCATCCCAGCCGGACAGCGAGGCGTCGGAGAACACCTGCTCGATGATGTCCAGCGACAGTTCCAGGCGGTCGGACTCTTCGGCGTCGACGGTGCAGCCGATACCGTAGCTCTTGGCCAGCTGTGCCAGTTCCAGCACGCCCGGCACCAGGTCCTTCAGCACGCGCTCGCGCTTGGCGTGCTCGTAGCGCGGGTACAGCGCCGACAGCTTGATCGAGATGCCCGGCGCGTTGTTGACGTCGCCGTCCGGGCGGCCGCCGCGCGCCTTGTGATCGCCGCCGATGGCGTGGATCGCACGACGGTAGTCTTCCAGGTAGCGCAGCGCGTCCTTCATGGTCAGCGCGCCTTCGCCCAGCATGTCGAAGGAATAGCGGTAGCTGGCGTTGTCGCCCTTGTGCGAGCGCGCCAGGGCTTCGCTGATGGTGCGGCCCATGACGAACTGGTGGCCCATGATCTTCATCGCCTGGCGCACGGCCAGGCGCACCACCGGCTCGCCGACGCGACCGACCAGGCGCTTGAACGCGCTGGGCGCATCGGCGCGGGTGGCGTCGTTCATCTGCACCAGCTTGCCGGTCAGCATCAGGCCCCAGGTGGAGGCGTTGACCAGCACCGAGTCGCTGCCGCCGAGGTGTTTTTCCCAGTCGGCATCGGCCAGCTTGTCGCGGATCAGCTTGTCGGCGGTGTCCTGGTCCGGAATGCGCAGCAGTGCCTCGGCCACGCACATCAGCAGCACGCCTTCCTCGCTGCCCAGGTCGTACTGGCGCATGAAGGCTTCGATGGCGCCCTGGTCCTTGGCGCGCACGCGCACGCGGCCGACCAGGTCGGCGGCCAGCGCCTGCACCCGGGCCTGTTCCTCGGCGGGCAGGCGGGCCTGCGCCAGCAGGTCGCGGACGTGGCTGGCCTCGTCCTTCAACCAGGCGTCGGTGATGGCCTGGCGGAACGGGTTGGGGGACGCCGGCAGTTCCGGCGACAGCAGCGCGCCCGGACGCGGAGCGTCGCTGGCGGCAGGGGAGGAGGAAGGTGCGTTCATGCCGGTCCGGCCAATGGAAAACTTGGCGATTTTAATCATTTTTGCGGGTTCCGGAAGTGCCCCGAAGCGCCCTTCGTGAAGGGCTCATAGCCCGTAGCGGTGGTGGATTCAGCGTGTTCAGCACGCCCGTCAACTTTTGTGCTGAATTCGTCATTCGCGCCGCCGACCTCATGCTGTGTTGCAGCATCGGAAAAAGTGTGAATGCACCCTTGCTACCGGCGAGAGGGCGGGGCTACCATCGAGACGTTTCCCGCGGCAGGAACGCGGTTGCGACATGATCGAGGTGCTTCCAGCTCCGGATGGGTCAGGTACGCAGCTGCGGCTGCGTCCCCCACGGGCGCTCGATGCCCGGCAGTTCGTCCTGTTGTTCACCGTGTTGTCGGGTGCGATGTGGCTGGTGTCCGCCCTCGGGTGGTGGGCCGGCAATGCATTCGCCCCCCTGTTCGCGCTGCTGTACAGCCTGGTGCTGGCGGCCGCGCTGCGTGCCTTGTGGCGCAGCGGTGAACGGCAGGAGGAGATCCGGGTAGTACCGGCGTACGTGGAGGTCATCCCCGTACCCGGTGGATCGCCGGTGTTCCGGGCCCACCCGCACTGGGTGCGCCTGCTCACCGACGATGAGAGGGTCCGGCTGGCATCCAGCGGCCGGCAGGTGGAGGTGGGGAGTTTCCTCGCGCCGGCCGAACGCCAGACGCTCGCAGAGACACTTGAAAGCTTGCTCGCCGCCAGCGATGGCGGCCACCGACGACGCTAAGGGTCTAGGCAATGAAGCAAAGCAGCAGGTGGGGCACGAAGTGCGTTGCAGCGGTCGCCGCCATGGTGGCCGGGGGATGGGTTCCGGCGTTGGCCTGGGCCCAGGCGGCCGATCCCAAGCCGTGGCAGCTGAACATGGGCAAGGGGGTGACCCAGACCTCGCGCCTGGCCTGGGAATCGAACAACCTCTCGTTGATCATCTGCACGGTGATCGGCGTCATCGTGTTCGGGGCGATGGCCTACGCCATCTTCAAGTTCCGCAAATCCAAGGGCGCGGTCGCCGCCACCTTCAGCCACAACACCAAGGCCGAAGTGATCTGGACGGTGATCCCGGTGATCATCCTGATCGTGATGGCATGGCCGGCCACGGCCAACCTGATCAAGATGTACGACACCCGCGATGCCGAGATGACGGTGAAGGTCACCGGCTACCAGTGGATGTGGAAGTACGAATACCTCGGCGAGAACGTCACCTTCACCAGCCGCCTGGACCGCGAGTCCGACCGCGTACGGCAGAGCGGTATCGTACCGACCCGCGAAAGCCATCCGCATTACCTGCTGGATGTCGACAACCGGCTGGTGCTGCCGGTCGATACCAAGGTCCGCTTCGTCATCACTTCCGACGACGTGATCCACGCCTGGTGGGTGCCGGCGCTGGGCTGGAAGCAGGACGCCATCCCCGGCTTCATCAACGAAGCCTGGACCCGCATCGAGCAGCCCGGCGTCTACCGCGGCCAGTGCGCCGAGCTGTGTGGCAAGGACCACGGCTTCATGCCGATCGTGGTCGAGGCGGTGTCCAAGGAGGACTTCAAGCAGTGGCTGGCGCAGCGCAAGCCGGCGCCGGCTGCCGAGCCGGCCACGCCTGCGGCACCTGCCGAACCGGCTGCACCGGCGGGCGAGGCACCGGCTGCGCCTGCTGCTGCAGAAGCGGGCAGCGCACCTGCCACCGCAGCCAGCGGCGCGTGATGTAAAGCCCGCGGCCGCCCGCGGCCGTGGTGACAACCGATTCTGAGAGGTGTTTTGCAATGGCGCACTCGGCAGTTGGGCACGACGATCACCATCACCAGCAGAGTTTCTTCGAGCGTTGGTTCTTCTCGACCAACCACAAGGACATCGGCACGCTGTACCTGGGTTTCAGCTTCATCATGTTCATCATCGGTGCGGCGATGAGCGTGGTGATCCGCGCCGAGCTGGCACAGCCGGGCCTGCAGTTCGTGAAGCCCGAGTTCTTCAACCAGATGACCACCGTGCATGCACTGGTGATGATCTTCGGCGGCGTGATGCCGGCTTTCGTCGGCCTCGCCAACTGGATGATCCCGCTGCAGATCGGCGCGCCGGACATGGCGCTGCCGCGCATGAACAACTGGTCGTTCTGGTTGCTGCCGGTGGCCTTCAGCCTGCTGTTGCTGACCCTGTTCCTGCCCGGTGGCGCGCCGGCCGGTGGCTGGACGCTGTACCCGCCGCTGTCGCTGCAGGGTGGCTACAACGTTGCCTTCAGTGTGTTCGCCATCCACGTGGCCGGCATCAGTTCGATCATGGGCGCGATCAACATCATCGCCACCGTGCTCAACATGCGCGCGCCGGGCATCGACCTGCTGAAGATGCCGATCTTCTGCTGGGCCTGGCTGATCACCGCCTTCCTGCTGATCGCGGTGATGCCGGTGCTGGCCGGTGCGGTGACCATGCTGCTGACCGACAAGTTCTTCGGCACCAGCTTCTTCAACGCCGCCGGTGGCGGTGACCCGGTGATGTACCAGCACATCTTCTGGTTCTTCGGGCATCCCGAGGTCTACATCATGATCCTGCCCGCCTTCGGCGTGGTCAGCGAGATCATCCCGACCTTCAGCCGCAAGCCGCTGTTCGGCTACCAGGCGATGGTGTACGCCACCGCCGCGATCGCGTTCCTGTCGTTCATCGTCTGGGCCCACCACATGTTCACCGTGGGCATGCCGCTGGGCGGCGAGATCTATTTCATGTTCGCCACCATGCTGATCTCGATCCCGACCGGGGTGAAGGTGTTCAACTGGGTCAGCACGATGTGGCGCGGCTCGCTGACGTTCGAGGCGCCGATGCTGTGGTCGGTGGCCTTCGTCATCCTGTTCACCATCGGTGGCTTCTCCGGCCTGATGCTGGCGATCGTCGCCGCCGACTTCCAGTACCACGACACCTACTTCGTGGTCGCCCACTTCCACTACGTGCTGGTGACCGGCGCGGTGTTCGCGCTGATCGCCGCGGTGTACTACTGGTGGCCGAAGTGGACCGGGCGCATGTACAGCGAGAAGTGGGCCAAGGTGCACTTCTGGTGGTCGATCGTGTTCGTCAACCTGCTGTTCTTCCCGCAGCATTTCCTCGGCCTTGCCGGCATGCCGCGCCGCATTCCCGATTACAGCGTGGCCTTTGCCGACTGGAACCTGATCAGTTCGATCGGCGCGTTCGGCATGTTCGTCACTCCGTTCATGATGGCCGCGATCCTGCTGTCCTCGCTGCGCAACGGTGAGAAGGCCGAGGCCCGTTCCTGGGAAGGCGCGCGCGGGCTGGAGTGGACGCTGCCGTCGCCGGCACCGGCGCACACCTTCACCACGCCGCCGACCCTCCGCCCGGGGGACCTGGCGCATGACGACATCACGCATTGAGGTGGGGCATGCATAACGAGAGCCCGCTCCCGATCGGTAGAGTCGAGCCATGTTCGGCGGATGAGAAGCAGCCGACCAGCGGTCGGCTCTACAACAATGAAGAGCAGCCGACCAGCGGTCGGCTCTACCAGGGCGGAAGCATCGAGCAGCAGCGCCAGCGTGCGAAGCGCACGGCGATGTGGGTCGGCGCCATCGCCGTACTGGTCTATGTCGGCTTCATCCTCAGCGGGGTGATCGGGCGATGAGCGAGGCACCGGCCAGCACGCCCTCACCCAGTGCCGGGCTGCCGCGCCTGATCGGCGTGGCGGTGGCGGTGTTCCTGCTGACGTTCTCGCTGGTGCCGCTGTACCGCATTGCCTGTGAAAAGGTGTTCGGCGTGCGCCTGGAGCGCGGTCCCGGAGGGGAAGCCAGTGCAGGCGCGGCGGCGGGCAAGCGCACCGTGCGCGTGGAGTTCGACGGCGGCGTCAATTCGCGCCTGCCGTGGTCGTTCCATCCTGAGCAGCTGACCATGGACGTGGTGCCCGGCGAACTCAACGAGGCGCTGTACTTCGCCCGCAATGACAGCGCAGCTGCCGTGGTCGGCAGCGCGGTGCCATCGGTGGCGCCTGCGCGTGCCTCGGGCTTCTTCAGCAAGACCGAGTGTTTCTGTTTCACCGCGCAGACGCTGCAGGCCGGCGAGAAGCGCGACATGCCGGTGCGTTTCATCGTCGATCCGGACCTGCCGCCGGAGATCAAGACGATCACCTTGTCCTACACCTTCTACCGCAACGACGCGTTGTCCGATCGGCTGGCCCCGGCCGCCACCTCGGACGGCGCGCACGCCGCACCCTGACCCGGATACCGACATGGCCCAGACACCGACCGACGCCAACGTGTACTTCGTCCCGGCCCAGAGCAAATGGCCTTTCGTGGGGTCCATCGCGATGATGGTGACCATGGTGGGCGTGGCCAGCTGGCTCAACGATGCCGGCTGGGGGCGCTGGACGTTCTACGTCGGCATCGCGATGCTGGTGCTGACCCTGTTCTGGTGGTTCAGCGACGTGGTGCGCGAGTCACAGGCGGGCAGCTACAACCACCAGGTCGATGGTTCGTTCCGGATGGGGATGATCTGGTTCATCTTCTCCGAAGTGATGTTCTTCGGTGCCTTCTTCGGCGCGCTGTTCTACACCCGCAACCTGGGCCTGTCGTGGCTCAGTGGCGAAGGCCGCGGGGTGATGACCAACGAGCTGCTCTGGCAGGGTTATTCCGCTGGATGGCCGACCAATGGCCCGGCGGCGATCGGCGGTGCGTTCCAGACCATCCCGGCCTGGGGGCTGCCGCTGATCAACACGCTGATCCTGCTGACCTCCGGCGTGACCCTGACCATCGCCCATCACGCGCTGAAGGCCGGCAACCGCCGCCAGCTGCTGGTCTGGCTGGGCCTGACCGTGGTGCTCGGCCTGGGCTTCCTGACCCTGCAGGCAGAGGAGTACCTCCACGCCTACAAGGAACTGAACCTGACGCTGGGCTCGGGCATCTACGGTTCGACGTTCTTCATGCTGACCGGTTTCCACGGCGCGCACGTGCTGCTGGGCACGATCATGCTGGTGGTGATGTGGCTGCGTTCGGCCAAGGGGCACTTCACCCGCGACAACCATTTCGGTTTCGAAGCCGCTGCGTGGTACTGGCACTTCGTCGACGTGGTGTGGCTGATGCTCTTCATGTTCGTCTACGTGCTTTGATCCCGGCGGCTGCGGCGTCAGCCGCCGATGCCGTGCGGTTTGATCCAGCCCATGTAGATGCTCACGATCACCAGCAGGATCAACGCGACCGACACCGCGATGCGACGTGTCAGCGCGTTGACCGTGCGCTTGGTCTGGCCGCGGTCGACCAGCAGGTAATACAGGCCGGCGCCCAGATTCCAGACGATGACGATCAGAAACGCGATTACCAGCAGGGTCTTCAGCGAATCACTCATGCGCGGCTCGAGGGCAGGGTGGATGCGCCTATCTGACCGCGTTTGCGCGGACTTGTCATGATGCGCCAGCACACGCGCGTGATCGGGTGGCTTCTGGCCGTGCTGGCGATGGCCGGATTCACCGCATTGGGGCTGTGGCAGCTGCAGCGCATGCATGCCAAACAGGCGCTGTTGGATGCGCAGGGGCCAGCGGTGGCTCAGGCGCTGTCGCTGGCCCAGGCGCTGGCCGCACCGGGCGCGTTGCATGGCGTGGCCGACCATGGCCGCTTCCTGCCCGGCGTGGTGCTGCTGGACAACCAGACCCGGCACGGCCGCGCCGGGGTAAAGATCTACCGCCCGTTCCGCAGTGACGAAGGCCGCGTGCTGCTGGTCGACCTCGGCTGGCGCGCGCTGCCGCCGGACCGCACGCTGCCGGAGGTGCCGTCGCCGCCTTCGCCGGTGGCCGTGCGCGGGCTATTGGCGCCGCCGCCGTCGGCCGGGCTGGCGCTGGGGCCGGCGTTCTCTGCCACCGGTGAGGCCGGGCGCTGGCTGGCCAGCCGGTTGCCGGCGGAGGGCCTGGCGGCGGCGCTGGGCCTGCCGGCCTTGCCCGAGCGCGTGCTGCGCCTGGATCCGGCGCTGCCCTTCGGCGACGAACGCGACCTGGACCTGCTGCCCAACACGCTGCCGCCGCAGCGCCACCTGGGTTACGCCGTGCAGTGGTTCGGCCTGGCGCTGACCGTGCTGGTGGTGGCGCTGGTGCTGGAGTGGCGCAGGCGACGTGCCGTGGCCCGGTAGTGCCGGCCGCTGGCCGGCATCCCCCGCAATCCTGGATGCCGGCCAGCGGCCAGCACTACCGGGGTACCGCACCCGCACCCCTTGCCCAACCATGAGAAAATGCCCCGCATGAACACTGCTACGTCCCCGCAGGCGCGCGGTTCCGGCCGCCGGACCCTGGTGCTGCTGTTTGCCGTGTTCTTCGGGGCGATGGCACTGGCGGCGGTGCTGCGCTTCTCCGGCTGGCAGCCGACCGGGCACCGCAACGCCGGCCAGCTGCTGCAGCCGCCGGTGGACCTGCGCCAGCAGGCACCGACCCTGGCCAATGGCCAGCCGTACCCGTGGAACCCCGAAGCCCGTACCTGGCGCCTGCTGGTGGCCCCGCCCGGTGCCTGCGACGCGCAGTGCGTCACTTTGTCGCAGGGACTGGGCAAGGTGTGGCAGCTGTTCGGCCATAACGCCGATAATGTCGAGATCCTGTGGCTGGGAACGCCACCGGCGTCGATCGCCTCGCTGCCCGCGCTGCGGCCGCTGGCTCCGTCGCCAGCCCTGCGCGCGGCGCTGCCCGGCGTCGATGATCCGGCTGGACTGCCGGTCTACGTGATCGATCCGAACGGCTTCGTGATCATGCGCCATGCCCCCGGCACCGACCTGGGTGGCCTGCGCAAGGACATGGCCACGTTGCTGAAACTGAAGTGAGTCCCGTTTGATGAGCCTTTCCGCGCGTCCGGCGCTGCACCGCAATTTCCACCGCCTGGCGTGGTTCGCCATGATCATGACGGCGAGCACGATCATGTTCGGCGCCTTCGTGCGCCTGTCCGATGCCGGCCTGAGCTGCCCGGACTGGCCGACCTGTTACGGGCAGGCCACCTGGCCGCAGCACGTGGAAGAGACCATCGGCCACCCGGCGGCGGAGATCCGCCCGCTGGAGACCCACAAGGCCTGGCGTGAGCAGGTGCACCGCTTCCTGGCCGGCGCGCTGGGCATCGAGATCCTGACCCTGGCCCTGCTGGCCACGCGCAAGCGCCGCTTTGGAACCACGGCGGTGGTGACCGCCTGCGTGCTGGTGGCCGCCGGCATACCGCTGTACATGATGGGCTGGCATGGAACGGCCAGCGCGCTGGCCCTGATCGGCGAGGCGATCCTGCTGATCGCCGCGTTGCGCTGGAGCAACATCGACCTGGCGCGCGCCGCACTGCTGACCCTGGCGGTGGTGATCTTCCAGGCCCTGCTGGGCATGTGGACGGTGACCCTGCTGCTCAAGCCGATCGTGGTGATGGGCCATCTGCTGGGCGGCATGCTGATGTTCGCGCTGCTGGCCTGGATGGCGTGGCGTGCCACGCACATGCCGATCACCCTGGCCGAGGCGCCGAAGCTGAAGTGGCTGCTGCGCATCGGCCTGGCCGTGCTGGTCACCCAGATCGCCCTGGGCGGCTGGGTCAGCGCCAACTACGCGGCGCTGGCCTGCGGCGGTGGCAGCGCCTCGCTGGACAACTTCCCGCGCTGCGCCAACCAGTGGTGGCCGCAGCACAACTTCGTCGAAGGCTTCACGCTGTGGCGTGGCATCGGCGTGGATTACGAAGGCGGCGTGCTCGATGGCGCCTCGCGTATCGCCATCCAGATGGCCCATCGCCTGTTCGCCGTGGTGGTGGCCGTCTACCTGCTGTGGCTGGGCGTGCGCCTGTTCCGTTTGCCGAGCATGCGTGGCTGGGCCAGTGCGCTGATCGCGCTGCTGGTGCTGCAGGTCACGCTCGGCATCCTCAATGTGAAGCTGGCACTGCCGCTGGAAGTGGCCGTGGCCCATAACGGCGTGGCCGTTGCCCTGTTGTTCGTGCTGGTCAGCCTGCTGGCCCGCCTGCGTGCCCCGGACTGATTCCATGTTTTCCAATTACCGCCAGTACTGGGACCTGACCAAGCCCAAGGTCGTCGCCCTGATCGTGTTCACCGCGCTGGTCGGCATGGTCCTGGCCATTCCGGGCGTGCCCAGCTGGGAGCAGGTGCGCGCCGGCCTGCTCGGCTTCCTCGGCATCTGGCTGGCGGCCTCGGCCGCGGCCGCGATCAACCAGCTGCTGGACGCGCACATCGATGCGCAGATGGCGCGCACCTCGTGGCGGCCGCTGGTGGTGGGCAAGGTCAAGCCATGGCAGGTGCTGGTGTTCGCCGGCGTGCTCATCGTGCTGTCGATGACCCTCCTGGTGCTGTGGGTCAACCTGATCACCGCGGTGCTGACCTTCGCCTCGCTGATCGGCTACGCGGTGATCTACACCGTGTACCTCAAGCGTGCGACCTCGCAGAACATCGTCATCGGCGGCCTGGCCGGGGCGATGCCACCGATGCTGGGCTGGGCCGCGGTGACCGGCATGCAGGGTTCGTCGGACTGGGCGTACTCGTCGCTGCTGGTGCTGATCATCTTCATCTGGACGCCGCCGCACTTCTGGGCGCTGGCGATCTTCCGCCGCGAGGATTACGCCAAGGCCGAGATCCCGATGCTGCCGGTGACCCACGGCGTGGTGCACACCCGCAGGCAGATCATGGTGTATTCGGTGGTGCTGGCGCTGGTCTGCCTGCTGCCGTACCTGGTGGGCATGAGCGGTGCGTTCTACCTGGGCGGCGCAATCGTGCTCAATGCCGTGTTCCTCTGGTACGCCTGGCGCATGCTGGACCCGCCGGACGAGCTGTTCTCGATGAAGATGTTCTATTACTCCATCGTCTACCTGATGGCGCTGTTCGCCTTCCTGCTGGTGGACCACTGGATCCTGCCCTGGTTGTGATCTCGGGGTCGGATCCCCGAAGGGGCTCTGACCCCACCTGTTCGCGCGGACATCCACGCATGGCGTGGATCTACGCCGGATCACAGGCATCAGCCAAGCATGGGCTCGGCTCCACAGTAGATCCACGCCATGCGTGGATCATTCCCCGGATGGTCAGGGCTTGCGCCGCGCATAACGCTGCGCGATCACGCCGCAGACGATCAGCTGGATCTGGTGGTAGATCATCACCGGCAGCACGATGGCGCCGAGACTGCCGCCGGCGAACAGGACCTTGGCAATCGGCACGCCGGTGGCCAGGCTCTTCTTCGAGCCGCAGAACACGATGGCGATCTCGTCCTCGCGGTTGAAACGCAGGCGGCGGGCGATGAAGGTGATCAGCGGCATGGCGATGCCGAGCAGCACGGCGGCGACCACCGCCACCGCCAGCAGCGACAGCAGCGGCGTCTTGCTCCACAGGCCTTCGGTGACGGCTTCGCCGAACGCCGAATACACCACCAGCAGGATCGTGCCCTGGTCGGTGTAGCGCAGCAGCGCGCGCTGCTTTTCCACCCAGCCGGCGATCCACGGCCGCAGCAGGTGGCCCGCCACGAACGGCACCAGCAGCTGCAGCATGATGCCGCCGATCGCATGCAGCGGGTCATGCACGCCGCCGGAAGTACCGGCCAGCGCGGTCAGCAGCAGCGGGGTCAGGAACACGCCGAGGATGCTCGACAGCGAAGCGCTGCACACCGCCGCTGGCACGTTGCCGCGCGCCATCGAGGTGAACGCGATGGACGACTGCACGGTGGAGGGCAGGGTGCACAGGAACAGCACGCCCAGGTACAGCTCCGGGGTCAGCAACCAGCCTGACAGCGGCTTGAACATCAGCCCCAGCAGCGGGAACAGGAGGAAGGTGCAGGCCAGGATGGTCAGGTGCAGCCGCCAGTGCAGCATGCCGCCGATGATCGACTCGCGCGGCAGGCGCGCGCCGTGCAGGAAGAACAGCGCGGCGATGGCGACGGTGGTGACATCGTCGAGCACGATGGCGGCGGCGCCCTTCATCGGCAGCAGCGAGGCCAGGCCGACGGTGCACAGCAGGGCGAGGGTGAAATTGTCCGGTCGCAGGCGCGACCACCAGCGGGTCATGGTGGGCAGTGTCCTTGGTGCGGAGGGTTCAGGGCGAAGTGACCGGCGTGGCCAGGCGCTGGCGGGTGGCGGTTTCCAGCGACTTCAGGCCGGCGCGCTGGCCAAGCCGCAGGGCCTGTTCGGGGCTGGCGTGTTCGTAGCGTGCGTTGACCAGGCCGAGCACGGCGCCAGCACGGTTGCCGGACGCGCAGTGCAGCAGCACCGGCCCCTGGCTCTGCTGCAGGGCCTGGTGCACGGCGCGCACGTTGGCGGCATCGAGCCCGTCGGCGCCGGCCACCGGGATGCGCACATAACGCAGGCCGAGTGACTCGGCGGCACGGGTTTCGTCGAAACCGCGATCCTCGCCAGGCTGGCGCAGGTCGATCACGGTGCGCACCCCCTGCGCGGCCAGGGCCCGCAGCTGTGCAGCGCTGGGCTGGCCGCCGGCATACAGGCCAGGCCGGACCTCGTTGAGGGATGCCTCTTCGGCCAGGGCCGCCAGTGGCAGGCAGAGCGACAACAACAGCAGGCAGGTCAGGCGCAGCAGCATGGTCTTCTCCGTGAGAGCGGTCTGCCGCTACAGGCGCAGTCCGGCGCGCGCCTTCAGCAGCTCGCGCAGCTCGTACTTGTCAGTATCGTCCAGACCCTGCTGGCGCTGCTTTGCCAACAACTCCTCCAGACGTTGCACCAGCAGCTGTTTCTCCAGCTGGGCCACCGCGTCGTGCAGCTCCTGGGTCCAGCTGGCTTCGGTGCCGGGCAGTGTCTGTGCCGCCAGCGTATGCAGCGAAGCCTGTTCCTCACGCCCGTCGAAGTGTTCCAGCAGGGCGCCGGTGCTGATGTCCGGGCGCTGTTCGACCAGCCCCAGCAGCTCCAGCAGCAGCTCCACGCCCGGCAGGCGCAGGCCCTGGAAGTGATGCTGGCCACCCAGGGTCAGCGCCAGCGACGGTTGCTGCAGCAGCACGGCGATCGCGCCGCGCACCAGGCTGCGCTTGGCCACTGGCTGGATCGTCCGTGCAGGGGCCACCGGGCCGCTATTTGCACCGAACACGCTTTGCCCGGTCATCTCCAAGATTCGGGCAGCCATGATGTCTCGGAAGCCACTGTCGGGCATTCGCAAGATGTCAGCTTTGCACTTGTCAAAGAACGCTGCGCGTCCAGTCCGGCTTGATAGCTGCGCCCCCTGCATTCTCTGGCTGAAATAGAACTCGGAGATGGGCATGGCTTCAGCAAGGCGAGCCTCGAATGCTTCTTTGCCCTGGCTCCGTACAATGGAATCTGGGTCTTCACCATCAGGGAGGAAGAGAAAGTAGGCCTCCTTTTCTTCCCGCATCTTGGGCAGAACAGATTCAAGGGCCTTCCATGCCGCTGAACGCCCGGCCCTATCACCGTCGAAGCAGAAATATGCTTTATGTGCGTTGCGGAACAGCAGCTCGGCATGGTCCGGCGTGGTGGCGGTACCCAGCGTGGCCACCGCCTGGGTGACGCCGAACTGGAACAGCGAGACCACGTCCATGTAGCCCTCGACCACGATCAGCCGCTCGATCTTCTGGTTGGCCTGGCGCACCTGCCACAGGCCGTACAGCTCCCGGCCCTTGTGGAACAGCGCGGTCTCGGGCGAGTTGAGGTACTTGGGGCCGTCGTCCTTCTCGAACACGCGGCCGCCGAAGGCGATCACCCGGCCACGACGATCGAAGATCGGGAACATCACCCGGTCGCGGAACTTGTCGTAGACATGGCCGCGATCGTTCTTGGAGAACAGGCCGGCACGGTCGAGCAGCTTCATGCGCCGCTCGTCCTTGCCCAGCGCATCGCGCAGGCCGCTGTACCCGTCCGGGGCGTAGCCGATCTGGAAGCGCGCGCGGTTCTCTTCGTCCACGCCACGCCCATCGAGGTAACTGCGTGCCTTGTCGCTGCTTTCCAGGTTCTTCTGGAAGAACCGGGCGGCGGCATCCAGTGCCGAATACAGCTCGCGGCTGTCGTCCTGCTGCTGGGGGCTGCGCGGGTTCTCGTTGCGCGGTACCTCCATGCCGGCACGCTTGGCCAGCTCATCCACCGCATCGAGGAACTCGAGGCGGTCGTAGTTCATCAGGAAGCTGATCGCGGTGCCGTGCGCGCCGCAGCCGAAGCAGTGATAGAACTGCTTGGTGGGCGAGACCGTGAACGAGGCCGAGCGCTCGTCATGGAACGGGCAGCGCGCGGCGTATTCCTTGCCCTGGCGCTTCAACGGCACGCGGCTGCCCACCACCTCGACGATGTCGGTGCGGGCCAGCAGGTCGTCGATGAAAGCGTCGGGGATACGGGCCATGGGCAATAGGGCAGGGCGCGGTGCAGGACCACGCAACGGAACCGGGGGCGGTCGCCCTAGTTTACCCCCTGTCGGGCACCTGGCTGGCGGTTGCCGGATCAATGCCGGCTGCGGCCAGGTGGTGGCGCGCGCGCAGGCGCTCGTCGATCACCGCCGTCATCAGGGCGCCCACGAAGAACACGACGGTGGCGTAGTAGATCCAGACCAGCGAGATCACCAGCGCACCCATCGAGCCGTAGGCGCTGCCCGGTGCCACGGTGGCGATGTAGACGCCGATGCCGTAGCGGCCCAGTGCGAACAACGCCGAGGTGATGGCACCGCCGATGAAGGCCTGGCGCCACGCCACGCGACGGTCGGGCAGGTAGTGGTACATGAAAGCGAACCCCACCGCGTACAGCAGCAGGCTGGTGGCGTAGCCCAGCGCCGGCAGGATCGAAGGCAGCTGTGCGAAGGCCACCTGCAGCACCGTGGTGGCAGTCATCGACAGGATCAGCAGGAAGCCCAGGGCCAGCACCACGCCGAACGAGAACACGCGCTTGCGCAGCCAGGCCTTGATGCCCTCCAGGCGCTCGCCACTGGTGCGGAAGATCAGGTTGAGCGCGTTCTGCAGCTGCGCAAACACGGCCGTGGCGCCCACGAACAGCAGCAGCGTGCTCCACAGGCCCGCCAACGAGCCGACGTCCGGTTGGTTGTCGGCATTCTTCAGGACGGTTTCGGCCACGGTCGCGGCACTGCTGCCGGCCACCGAGCTGATCTGCTCGATCAGCGCCTGCTGTGCCGGCGGGTACAGCGAGGCGGTCAGCCACAGCAGCAGCACCAGCAGCGGTGCCATCGACAGCAGGGCGTAGAACGAGACGGAGGCTGCCTGGGTCAGCACGTCGACGTCGATGAAGCGCTTGGCCACCGCCATCGGAAAGCTGTCCTGCAGGCGCTTGAGGTACTTGTGCAGGGACACGGGAACGTTGGGCTCGGGTTCAACCATGTGTGCGGTTGTAGCAGGCGACCGACGAAGGTGCGGTGAAGCGGGTGCATCAATGGGGTCAGAGCCCTTCCGCGCTGCGGAAGGGATCCGACCCCGCGTGCCGGGTTACGCCAGCTGCTGCTTGACCAGCTTGGACACCAGACCCATGTCGGCCTGGCCGGCGAGCTTGGGCTTCAGGGCGCCCATCAGCTTGCCCATATCGGCCGGGCCGGACGCACCGGTCTCGGCGATGGCGGCCTGGATGGCGGCCACGATCTCGGCCTCGCCCATCTTGGCCGGCAGGTAGGCTTCGATGACCACGATCTCGGCGCGTTCGATCTCGGCGAGGTCTTCGCGGTTGGCGGCTTCGTACTGGCTGACCGAGTCCTTGCGCTGCTTGACCATCTTGTCGAGCACGGCGATCACGGCGGTGTCGTCCAGCTCGATGCGCTCGTCGACTTCGCGCTGCTTGATGGCAGCGTTGATCAGGCGGATCACGCCCAGCTTGTGCTTCTCGCCCGCCTTCATGGCGGCCTTCATGTCTTCGGTGAGCTGCTGCTTCATGCTCATGAGGAACCTCGTGGTGGTAGGTGGGGCGGGGCGGCTGCCCGAACCCGGAAACGCAAAAAGCCGGCGACGCTCGCGCGTGCCGGCTTCGGCTCCATCGCGACAGGCAGGCCCGCCGCAATGAAGATGCGTCCGATCAGTACAGGCGCTGACGCTTGGTGACGTCGCGCGACGAGCGGCGCAGCTGACGCTTCACAGCAGCGGCGGCCTTGCGCTTGCGCTCCTGGGTCGGCTTTTCGTAGAACTCGCGCTTGCGGGTTTCGGCCAGCACACCGGCCTTTTCGCAAGTGCGCTTGAAGCGGCGAAGAGCAAACTCGAAGGGCTCGTTCTCGCGGACTTTGACGCTGGGCATGGAATCTCCGGGACACAGTAGAACCGGGTCACGCCCGGCGAGCCGCACATTATAGCGGCGAATAGACAAACTGCAAGCGGCCAACCCTGAATACGGGCCGGAGGTTCGAAAGCAGTGAGATCTGCACGTCCCCCGAGGGGGCGGCAGGGGCGTCATAATAGCAGGCATGCGAGTCCTTGGCATCGAATCTTCCTGTGATGAGACCGGCGTGGCGGTGTATGACACCGACCTGTCCGGCAGCGCGGCCCTGCGCGCCCACGCGGTCTACAGCCAGATCGCCCTGCACGCCGAATATGGGGGTGTGGTGCCTGAGCTGGCCAGCCGCGACCACGTCCGCAAACTGCTGCCGCTGGTGCGCCAGACCCTGGCCGACGCCGGCCTCGGCGTGGGCGATATCGATGGCGTGGCCTACACGGCCGGTCCCGGCCTGGTCGGCGCGCTGCTGGTCGGCGCGGGCGTGGCCCGCTCGCTGGCCTGGGCGCTGGAGGTGCCGGCAGTGGGCGTACACCATATGGAAGGCCACCTGCTGGCGCCGCTGATGGAAGACGACCCGCCGGAAGCGCCGTTCGTGGCCCTGCTGGTGTCCGGTGGCCATACCCAGCTGGTGGCGGTGGACGCCATCGGCCAGTACCGGCTGCTGGGCGAGACCCTGGACGATGCGGCCGGCGAAGCCTTCGACAAGACCGCCAAGCTTATGGGCCTGCCGTACCCGGGCGGCCCGCAGCTGGCCAGGCTGGCCGAGCAGGGCACGCCGGGCGCGTACCGCTTCGCGCGGCCGATGACCGACCGCCCGGGGCTGGATTTCAGCTTCTCCGGCCTGAAGACCCAGGTCCTGATGGCCTGGCGCGACAGTGACCAGAGCGAGCAGACCCGCGCCGACATCGCCCGCGGCTTTGAAGACGCCGTGGTCGAGACCCTGTCGATCAAGTGCGAGCGCGCGCTGGAAGCGGCTGGAACCAATGTGATCGTGGTGGCCGGCGGCGTCGGCGCGAACAAGCGCCTGCGTGCGCGCCTGCAGCAGATGGCCGAGCGCCTCGGCGGCCGTGCCTGCTTCCCGCGGCCGGCGCTGTGCACCGACAACGGCGCGATGATCGCCTTCGCCGGTGCGCTGCGGCTGCAGGCCGGCCAGCACAGCCCGCCGAAGGTGGACGTGACCCCGCGCTGGGACATGGCGACGCTGCCGGCGGTATGAGCCGGTCGCGCCGGGCCTCGCCCGGCGGACGCATTACGCACGCCCTGCCCATGGCGATGCCGCCAACACCGTCGTCGCCCGCTCATGGTGCTGCAGCCAGCCCAGGGTGTGCGGGCAGCGCGCGTGGATCAGCTGCGGTAACGCAATCTTCAAGCCCCACGTCCAGATGGCTCCCTCGAAGCGCCGGGTGAAAAGCTGCGGGCAACGCCGCCGCGTCAGGCAGCCACGATCTGCATCGTGTGCTTCGGGACTCGCGGCTGGATTCCAGCTCCCGCCGGGGACGTTGAGAGGTACCAAAGGGCCCCGCCAGCAGGGCCCTTTGTCTTTTCCGGGCCGCCTCACGCCGACCGCCCACCGCCCGTTCCGGGCAGGCTCACCGCCGTGCCGTTACCATGGCCGCCTGTATTCGTGCCGGTACGCGCAATGGACAAGGTTTTCATCGAAGGGCTGACGATCGACGCCCTGATCGGGATCTACGATTGGGAACGACGGATCCGCCAGGACCTGGTGTTCGACCTGGAAATGGGCTTCGACAACCGACGCCCCGCGGCCACCGATGACATCGCCCACACCCTGAACTACAAGGCAGTGAGCAAGCGCCTGGAACAGTTCGTGCGCGAGTCGGAATTCGGCCTGGTCGAAACCCTGGCCGAGCGCTGCGCGCAGATCGTGCTGGACGAGTTCGAGGTGAAGTGGCTGCGCCTGAAGCTGAGCAAGCCCGGTGCGGTGCGCGGTGCGCGCGCGGTGGGCGTGATCATCGAGCGCACGCGCGACTGACCCGGCAAACCGGCCGCCGGCCGGAAACCCCGGTAGTGCCGGCCGCTGGCCGGCAATCTTGGTAACAACGAAACAGACAGGAGACAACGGATGGTGGACGCGGTGGTGGCGGTACAGTGGCTGGAACGGCTGCAGAACACACTGGAACCCTATCCTGGCGCCTACCTGGCGTTGATGATCTCGGCGCTGCTGATCGCAGCGGGCCTGGCCAACTGGGTGACCAAGCGCATCCTGTTGCGTGGCCTGCGGCGTCTGCTCAGCCGCCTTCCCGGCGCCGATACCGGCCGCGGCAGCCACCTGATGCGGGTGATCTCGCGGCTGTCGAACGTGGTCCCCAGCCAGGTGATCGCCTCGGGTATCCGCATCGTGCCGGACCTGCCGCCGGGACTGGTCAGCTTCATCATCGGCGCCTGCCAGGCGTGGGCGATCCTGACCGTGGTGCTGGCCCTCTCGCATGCG
This sequence comes from Stenotrophomonas sp. PI_27, assembly GCF_027854495.1. Lineage (NCBI taxonomy): Bacteria > Pseudomonadati > Pseudomonadota > Gammaproteobacteria > Lysobacterales > Lysobacteraceae > Stenotrophomonas > Stenotrophomonas sp. PI_27. The sequence continues at coordinate 4,232 of NZ_JAJNOF010000024.1, read as the reverse complement.
CTGGATGCGGCCAATGATCTCTACGAGCGCCGCCCCGAGGCCCGCAACAAGCCGATCAAGGGGTACCTGCAGGTCGCCAAGATCGTCATCTTCGTGATCGCGGGCCTGTCGATCGTCGCGACCCTGGCGGGGGTCGATCTGCGCTACCTGGTCACCGGCCTGGGCGCGGCCACGGCGGTGCTGATGCTGATCTTCCAGGACACCATCCTGTCGCTGGTGGCCAGCGTGCAGATCAGTGGCGATGGCCGCGTGCGCATCGGCGACTGGATCGAGATGCCCAGCCAGAATGCCGACGGTGACGTCATCGACATCGCGCTGCACACCGTCACCGTGCAGAACTTCGACAAGACCATCACCACCATCCCGACCAAGAAGCTGGTGACCGAGTCGTTCAAGAACTGGCGCGGCATGCAGGAGGCCGGCGGGCGCCGGATCAAGCGCGCGCTGTACCTGGACCAGCACAGCGTCGGCTTCCTGGACGAGGGTGACCTGGCCTTCCTCGGCGAGTTCGCGCTGCTGCGCGACTACCTGCGCGAGAAAGCGCAGGAGCTGGGGCAATGGAACGGACGCCTGCGCGAGCAGGGCGTGGCCGAGGTCAACAGCCGCCGGGTAACCAACCTGGGCACCTTCCGCGCGTATGTGGAGCGCTATCTGCGCAGCCATCCGGGCATCCATACCGACATGACCCTGCTGGTGCGGCAGCTGCAGCCGACCACCGAGGGCCTGCCGCTGGAGCTGTACTGCTTCACCCGCAGCACCGCCTGGGGCGAGTACGAGGCCGTGCAGTCGGACATCTTCGACCACCTGCTGGCGATCCTGCCGGCCTTCGGGCTGCGGGTGTTCCAGGCGTCCAGCGACGCCATGTTGATGGCCGGGCAGCGCCAGCTGGCCGGGTCGGAGTAAGCTGCGGTGCCCCTGGCGGGCGCCTGCGGGTCCCGCCGGGGGAGGAAGCTGAATGACGAAACCTCTCGCAAAATCGCCCGGGATCGCTAGAATGCCGGGCTTGTAAACGTTTTCATCAAGGACTGCCGGTGGCCTCCGATCGCATCGAATCCCTCATTGCCCAGATGACCGTCGAGGAAAAGGTCGGCCAGCTGGGTGTCTTCGCGGACATGGTCCGCCCGTTCGCCCCGGACGTGAACCCGGAAGCCAACGTGCGCAATGCCGACCAGGTGCTGCAGCAGGTGCGCGAGGGCAAGGTCGGCTCGCTGTTCAATGGTGTGGGCGCCGAACTGGGCCGCCGCATCCAGCAGGTCGCGACCGAAGAGAGCCGCCTGGGCATCCCGGTGATCCTCGCCGCCGACGTGATCCACGGCATGCGTACCGTGTTCCCGATTCCGCTGGGCGAGGCCGCCAGCTTCGAGCCGGACCTGGCCGAGCGCACCGCGCGCGCCACTGCGATCGAAGCCACCGCTGCCGGCCTGCACTGGACCTATGCGCCGGCCGTGGACATCGCCCGCGACCAGCGCTGGGGCCGTGGCGCCGAAGGTGCCGGCGAGGACGTGGTGCTGGGCTGTGCGTTCGCCGCCGCCCGCGTGCGTGGCTTCCAGGGCAGCGACCTGCGTGCGGCCGATTCGCTGCTGGCCACGCCGAAGCACTTCGCCGCCTATGGCGCAGTGATGGCCGGCATGGAGTACAACATGGTGGACATCTCGCCGCAGACCCTGCGCGATGTGCACCTGCCGCCGTTCAAGGCCGCCTTCGATGCCGGCGCGATCACCGTGATGTCCTCGTTCAACGACATCAACGGCGTGCCGGCCAGTGCCAATGCCGAACTGCTGACCGACATCCTGCGCGGCGAATGGAAGTTCCCGGGCGTGGTGATCTCCGACTACACCGCCGACATGGAACTGGTCGCGCACGGCTATGCCGCCGATGACCGCGATGCCACGGCCAAGGCGTTCACCGCCGGCCTGGACCTGAGCATGCAGAGCGGCTTCTACGCCGAGCACCTGCCGGGCCTGGTCGAGAGCGGCGAGGTGCCGATGGCGGTGCTGGATGAGGGCGTGCGCCGCATCCTGTGGCTGAAGGAGACCATCGGCCTGTTCGACGACCCGTACCGGTCGCTGGACCCGGCGCGTGAAGCGGATACCTCGCACCTTGCCGCGCATGATGAACTGTCGCGCGATGCTGCGCGGCGTTCGATCGTGCTGCTGAACAACCGTGACAACGTGCTGCCGCTGCAGAAGACCGGGCAGAAGATCGCGCTGATCGGCCCGTTCGTGCAGGACCGCGAGAACATCGAAGGCTGCTGGACGCTGTTCGGCGACAAGCAGCGTTACGTGGACCTGGAAACCGGCGTGCGTGCCGCCATCGGCGACGAAGCGCTGCTGGAAATCGTGCCGGGTTGCGAACTGGAAGCCGCGATTCCCGGCGGCACAGAAGCCGCTGTGGCTGCCGCACTGCGTGCTGACGTGGTGGTGCTGGCGCTGGGCGAACCGCAGCGCTACAGCGGTGAAGCGCAGTCGCGCGTGGAAATCACCCTGCCGCCGGCACAGCAGGCGCTGGCCGAGGCCGTGGCGATGACCGGCAAGCCGCTGGTGGTGCTGCTGCGCAATGGCCGCGCGCTGGCATTGCAGGGCGCGGTGCGCAATGCGCAGGCCGTGGCGGTGACCTGGTACCTGGGCACGCAGACCGGCCATGCCGTGGCCGATGTGCTGTTCGGCGACTACAGCCCGTCCGGCCGCCTGCCGGTCAGTTTCCCGCAGGTGTCCGGCCAGCAGCCGTACTTCTACAACCACCCGCGTACCGGCCGCCCGGAACTGCCGACCATGTCGGAGTTCAAGGCCCGCTGGCGCGAGATTCCCAACGAACCGCTGTACCCGTTCGGCCATGGCATCGGCTACACCACCTTCGCCTACGGCGTGCCGCAGCTGAGCACGGCACAGCTCGGCTGGGACGACACCCTGACCATCACCACCGTGCTGACCAACACCGGCCGCGTGGCGGGCGAGGAAGTGGTGCAGCTGTACATCCACGATCGCGTGGCCAGCCGCGTGCGTCCAGTGCGTGAACTGAAGGACTTCCGCAAGGTGGCGCTGCAGCCGGGCGAGTCGGCCGAAGTGGTGTTCACTTTGACCCGCGAGCAGCTGGCCTTTACCGGCCGCGATGGCGTGCTGCGTGCCGAGCCGGGCCAGTTCGACCTGTGGGTCTGTGCCTCGTCGGCCGCCGGCGAAGCGGTGCAGTTCGAACTGCTGAAGGCCTGATCAAGAAAAAGGGGACGGAGGGGATTAAGTCGTTTGTGCCACTAACGACTTAATCCCCTCCGTCCCCTTTTTGTTGTCCTCACTGTGGCGGCGCTACCATCGGGCTTCCTGTTTTGACGGAGTGCGCGCATGCGCCGGATGGCCTACCTGATTCCCGCCCTGCTGCTGGCGGCCTGTTCGCAGCCTGAGCCGCCGGCGCAGCCTGCGGTGGATGCGCCGCCGCCGATGGAAGCGAACGCGGCAGCGACGCCTGCCGCTGAACCGGCGGCGCCGGCTGCCGAACCCGCTGCTGCACCTGCTGCACCGGCAGCCGAGGCGCCCGCCGAGGATGCGCGTGCGCGCATCGAGTCGTTGCTTGGCGATGCCGCGCAGTTCGAAAAGGTCTTCAATGCGTTCAAGGCCGCCGTGGTTGGCGGAGATCGCGCTGCGGTGGTCGAGGAAGTGCGATTCCCCTTGAACATCAGCGGCGGAAAGAAGATCTCCGGCCCCGGAGAGTTCCAGCGCAACTACGAGAAGATCATCACGCCGGAGGTGGTCAAGGCGGTGTCCGAGCAGGACTTCGGCAAGGTGTTCGTCAACCAGCAGGGCGTGATGATCGGCAGCGGCCAGGTGTGGTTGAGTGGCCAGTGCCTGGACCAGGCCTGCACGAAGATCGAGGTGAAGGTCATCACCATCCAGTGATTGCAGACGACCCCGCGTGCGGGGTCGTCTGGCAAGGGTAGTGCCGGCCGCTGGCCGGCCACCGCAGGGTGCTGGAAGGATCCAGGGTGCCGGCCAGCGGCCGGCACTACCTGCCGTCTTCCGGCAGCCACAGCGCACCGTCGGGTGCGCTCGCCCATCACGAAGACCGAGGTGAAGGTCCCCCGCGTGCGGGGTTGTCTGGCAAGGGTAGTGCCGGCCGCTGGCCGGCAACCGCAGGATGCTGGAAGGATCCAGGGTGCCGGCCAGCGGCCGGCACTACCTCAGGTCTTCGGCGTGAGCTTCAGCAGGCGTGCCTTGCTGCCGTCTTCCAGCAGCCACAGCGCG
>NZ_JAJNOF010000023.1:0-34795 GCF_027854495.1 Stenotrophomonas sp. PI_27 | reverse complement strand
TGATCTGCTTGCGGCTGTAGCCGACCAGGTCATAGTCCTGGCTGCCTTCGAACAGGTGCACTTCAGCGCGGTAGTAGCGCTGGTTGCGTAGCTGCTGGGCGGCGAACGACGGGGTCAGGTAGCCGCTCAGGATCACCCGGTACAGGAAATCCTGCTGCTCGCCGTGGTTCACCGTCAGCTCCATGTCGCCGGCCTCGAAGCGGGTGGCCACGTCCCAGCCCTGCCCGCGCAGCTGTTCGGCCACCGCCTCCATGGCCGGCTTCACCGTGTCGTCCATGAAGCGGTAGACCTGGTCGCGCACCGGGAAGTGCATGGCCTGGCTCAGGCGCTGGCGCCAGCCCTGGTGGTGGCGGTCGTCGCCGATCAGCGGCGAGGGCCGGTACTGCAGCGCGCGCTTGCGGTGCGATTCATCACTGAAGGCGCGGGTCAGGCCCCACATCATCAGCAGCAGCACCGCCGAGAACGGCAGCGACGCCAGTACCACCGCGGATTTGAGCGCGTCGATGCTGCCGGCCAGCAGCAGCCCGGCGGTCAGCACGGCGATCACCGTGCCCCAGAACACGCGCAGCCAACGCGGGCCATCGTCCTCCGGTGCGCCGCCGTGCGAGGACAGCGTGGACAACACCACCGCCCCCGAGTCGGCCGAGGTCACGAAGAAGATGAAGCTGACCAGCACCGTCACCGCGATCACCGTGCGGCTCCACGGGTAGCTGTCCAGCAGTGCATACAGCACGGTCGGCGGATCATCCACCGCCAGCTGTGCCAGCTGCTGCTGGCCGTGGTGCAGGACCTGGTCCAGCGCGCTGTTGCCGAAGATCGACAGCCAGGCCAGGGTGAAGCCCAGCGGGATGAGCAGCACGCCGAACACGAATTCGCGGATGGTGCGGCCACGCGAGATGCGCGCGATGAACAGGCCGACGAACGGCGCCCAGCCGATCCACCAGGCCCAGTAGAACACTGTCCAGCCGCCCAGCCATTCCGGCCGGCCACCGTAGGCGTACACGTCGAAGCTCTTGCCGACCACGCTGCCCAGATAGTCGCCCAGATTCTGCATCAGCGTGCTCAGCAGGTACTGGGTAGGGCCGGCGCACAGCATGAACAGCACCAGCGCGATCGCCAGCAGCATGTTGATGTTGGCCATCCAGCGCACGCCCTTCTCCACGCCTGATACCGCCACGGCCACCGCCGCGCCCATCATGCTGACCACCAGGATGATCTGCACCAGGTTGGAGTGCTGGATGTTGAACAGGTGCGACAGGCCCGCATTGAGGTGCAGCACGCCGAAGCCCATGTCGGCGCCGATGCCGAACACGGTGGCGACGATGCCCAGCGCGTCCACGGTATAGCCGATCGGGCCGTTGATGCGCTTGCCGATCAGCGGATAGAGCGCCGAGCGCAGTGCCAGCGGCAGGTTGTGGCGGTAGGCGAAGTAGGCCATCGCCATTGCTGCGAGCGCGAACACGCCCCAGCCGTGCAGGCCCCAGTGCAGGAACAGCAGCTGCATGGCCTGGCGCGCGCCGGCCTCGCCCGCCGCCGGGTCGCCCTGCGGCGGCTGCAGGTAATGGGTCAGCGGTTCGGATACGCAGAAGAAGAACAGGGTGATGCTGATGCCAGCGGCGAACAGCATGCCGGCCCACGAGAGATAGCTGAACTCCGGCTCGTCATGGTCGGCGCCGAGCTTGATGCCACCGTACTTGGACAGCGCCACGCCGACCACGAACACCAGGTACAGGGTCATCGCGAGCAGGTAGTACCAGCCGACATTCAGGGCGGCCCAGTCCTGGGCCTGCAGCAGCAGGCGGCCCGCACCGAGCGGATACAGGCTGACAAACAGCGCGAACGCCACGACAACGATCGCCGCGAAGGCGAACACAGGCCGAAGGGTGCGCACCGGGGATTGTTGCGGCTCCAGTACATCCATGGGGCGGCGTTCTCCGGTAGATCAAAGGGTTAGCCGACCAATTCTGGCTGAACCGCAGTGGACGGCGCATGAAGTCGCGGGCTGCCTGCATCAGCCAGCCCCGCATTTCCGTGCTATCACGCGCGCGCCGGCACGCTTGTTTCGGGTTTGAACGCACGCGCCGGAACAGACCCGGACCGCGCGCGCCATCCCATCACGACAGGGCGTGCACTGCACACAGCTTGTTGCCATCCGGATCGCGCAGGTAGGCCAGGAACAGCTGGCGACCGGCCATGGTGCGGACGCCGGCCGGGTCTTCAATGGCGGTGCCGCCGTGGGCCACGCCCGCATCCTGCCAACCACGCACGGCCTCGGCACTGCCAAGGCTGAAGCCGATGGTGCCACCGTTGGCACGACACGCCGGTTGCCCGTCGATCGGCGCGGTCACGCCGAACATCCGCCCATCCTTGAAGTACAGCAGCCGGCCCTTCTCGTCGAACACGCCCGGGCGTGCCCCCATCGCGGCGAACAGGGCGTCGTAGAAGCGGCGCGCGGCATCCATGTCGTTCGTTCCGACGGTGATGTGGCTGAACATGCGGGCACTCCATGTGGAAAACCGCAGTGTCGATGAGCGCAGGTGACTTCGCAAATCGCGCACCGGTGCCGCCATGCTCGCGAGCCGCCACGCGCGAAAAGACCCGATGCTACTTGGCGGTGCTGAGCAGCAGCACCGCCGCAGTGACCAGGGCGATGCCAACCCAGCCGATCGGGCGCAGGCGGTTGCCGAACAACAGGCGGCCGCAGCTGGCCGTACCGATCACGCCGATCGCACCCCACAGCGCATACGCAGTGGCCAGGTCCATGTAGCGCACGGCCTGGCCGAGCAGGGCGAAGGCGATCCAGACCAGGACGATCGCAGCGACGCCCCAGCGCCAGCGGCGGAAGCCCTCCGACTTGGCCACCATCATGTTGGCGGCGACGTCGATCAGCGCCGAACAGATCACGAAAAACAGGGCCAGGGTATTCATCAGTGCGCCTCCCCAAGGGTGACGCAGACGATGCCAACCACCGCCAGCACCAGGCCGGCCAGCTGCTGCAGCGACAGGCTCTCGCCGAAGACGGTGAGGCCGACCACGGTCAGCAGGGTCAGGCCGAGGCCTTCCCACACCGCGTACGCCACGCCCACCGCGATGCGGCGCACCGACTGCGCCAGGAAGAAATAGGACAGCGCCAGCGCGCCGGCCATGATCAGATAACCGGCCCAGCCCCCATCGCGGGCGGCGTGGGCCATGAACGAGGTGCCGACCACCTCGGCGACGATCGCCACGGTCAGGCAGGCCCAGGCGACCAGTGCGCCACGGGCGGGAACGGTACGGGACATGTGAAACTCCTTGCAGGGCGGCATCGCGCACCGCCTTCAGTAGATCCACGCCGTGCGTGGATGATCTCGAGCGCCGTGCAGACAGCGTCGATGGAGATCAGTATCATCGTCTTTTACGGTGGTATCAAAATGGATTCCATCGACTGGAGCGATGGATCAATGCCCTACTCCCCAGAATCCCTGCAGGCCTTCGTGGAAGCCGCCGCGCTGGGCTCGTTCTCGGCTGCGGCGCGACGGCTGCGCAAGACCCAGTCCACGGTCAGCACCGCCATCGCCCACCTGGAGGCCGACCTGGGCGTGAACCTGTTCGACCGCAGCGGGCGCTACCCGCAGCTGACCGAAGCCGGGCGCCAGGTGCTGGGTCATGCGCAGGAGATCCTGGCTGCCGATGCGCGCCTGCAGCAGCTGAGCGTGCGCCTGGCCGCACCGGTCGAGTCGCGCCTGACCGTGGTGTTTTCCGATGTCTACCAGCTCGATCCAGAGCAGCGGATCCTGCAGCGCTTCGCCGAGGCGTTCCCGGAGATCGAACTGGAATGGCTGGATGCCGAGGGTGAGGACGTGCTGGAACTGGTCGGCAGTGGTCGCGCCGGGCTGGGCCTGCTGCCCAGGCAGGAGCGCTATCCCGATGGACTGGTGGCGCGACCGCTGGCCCACCACAGCGAACTGTCGGTGTACGTGGCGCGCGACCATCCGCTGGCCAACGCCGGGCGCCGTGCCGCCGCACAGCTGGCGCGGCATCGGCAGGTGCGCCTGAGCGCGGAAGTCGATCCTTCCCGCGTGGTCACCGGCCTGGCCTGGACCGCCACCGACTACCTGATGGTGATGGAGATGGCCGAGGACGGCATTGGCTGGGCCGAACTGCCGCGGGCGCTGGTGCAGCGCTATGACCGCGGGCGCCTGGTGGAACTGGTGCTGCCCGGCTGGCCGCGGCGCATCCACAGCGACCTGCTGTGGCGCCGCGACACCCCGCCGGGACCGGCCGCCCTATGGTGGGCCGACGCATTGGGGTGAGGTAGTGCCGGCCGCTGGCCGGCAATCCGGTCTCGCGTGGTTGCCGGCCAGCGGCCGGCACTACCGGTCAGCGATGGGCGAGCGCGTAACCCAGCGCCGCGGCACGCCGCCGGAACCGGCCGCCCTAGGGTGGGCCGAGGCATTGGGGTGAGGTAGTGCCGGCCGCTGGCCGGCAATCGGGTCTCCCGTGGTTGCCGGCCAGCGATGGGCGGGCGCCTTATCCAGCGCAGCGACACACCGCCGGAACCGGCCGCCCCAGGGTGGGCCGACGCATTGGGGTGAGGTCGTGCCGGCCGCTGGCCGGCAATCCCGGTCAGCGATGGGCGAGCGCGTAATCCAGCGCCGCGCACACCGCCGCCACCTGTGCGTCGTTGCACTGCTGCGGGGTCGCCCGTGGGCTGTCCGGGTAGACCTCGGTGGTGGTGGTGAACTTCGCACCGGTGATGCCCGCGCACAGTCCGAGCTTCACCAGCGGATACTCGATCACGCCGTGGGCGATCACCGGCGAACCGATGATCTCGCCTTTGTCATCGGCCGGGGCGATATGGGTGACCTTCTCCACGGCGGCGATGACCGCCTGCTGGAAGGCCGGCTGCGGGTTCTCGCTGTCATCCACCAGGTAGAAGCCATCGGGGATCAGGCCCGGCTCGAACGGCTTGCCGTCACGTGCGGCCAGCGCCGGGCGGAACTCGCTCTCGTCGCTGTCGGTGGTCTCGTGCAGGTCGATGTGCAGCACGAACTGGCCCTTGTACGGCGCGATCAGGTCGATGACCGCAGTTGATTCGCGCGCCGGGCCATCGTTACGGAAGTTGCGGTTCGGGTCGATCGCATCGAAGTTCCAGCGGTTGATGCGCTCAAAGCCCCACGGATTCACGCACGGCGCCACCAGCAGGTTGGCCTTGCCGGCATAGTCGGCAGCGTGCTTTTCGAGGAACTCCAGCGCGCCCATCACGCCGCTGGTCTCGTAGCCGTGCACGCCACCGGTGATCAGGGCGCCCGGCAGCGCCGGGTTCCAGTCGCGGCTGCGCAGGGCGAACAGCGTATAGGTCTCGCCAGCGTAGTCGAGCTGGCCGTAGGCCACCTTGTCGAAGCGCGAGGCCAGCGCGTCGATGCGCGGCAGCACCTCCTCGTCATAGCGACGCAGGCGCTGCTGGCGGCCCCGCCACGCCTCCCGTTCCGCTGCGCCCCACGGCTGGCCAGGGGTTCCGACGGGGTAGAAGGCGGCTTGGGACATGGCAGATCTCGGCGGTCAGGAAAGCAGTCGCGCACTTTACCACCGGGGCATCGGCCTGACCCGGCAGCGCATTCCCTTGCACAACGGAATCGGCAATAATTCTCATTTACGACCTTCCGCAACCCGAACCGATGCCCTTCCACGCCCTGCAACCGGCCCGCCTGCCGCTGGCCGCCGCCCTCGCCCTGTGCCTGTTCCCGGCTGCTGCCGCCTTCGCGCAGGACAGCGCCACCACGCTGGACAGCATCCAGGTCTCCGGCAGCTGGCTGGGCACCGGCCTGCACGACAGCGTCAAGCGCTTCGCTGGCGCACGCACGGTGGTCGACCGCCAGCGCATCGAGGCCAGCGGCGCGTCCAGCATCGGCGACGCCATGCGACGCATCCCCGGCGTGCAGGTCACCGACAACTCCGGCACGGCCGGCAGTTCGGTGTCGCTGAACATCGGCGTGCGCGGCCTGACCGGGCGCTACTCGCCACGCTCGACCGTGCTGCTGGATGGCGTGCCGCTGGCGGTGGCGCCCTATGGCCAACCACAGCTGTCGTTCGCACCGACCAGCCTGTCCAACATCGACTCGATCGACGTCGTACGTGGCGGCGGCGCGGTGCGCTACGGCCCGCAGAACGTGGGCGGCATCATCAACTTCAGCACCCGCGCCATTCCGACCGACGCGGGCCTGCACGGCGAAGCCGGCGCGCGCTACACCGCCCATGACCATGGCGGCGGTGACAGCACCCAGTACAACGTCTTCCTCGGCGGCACCGGTGACAACGGCCTGGGTGCGGCCCTGCTGTACTCCGGCCAGGATGGGCGTGGCTGGCGCCAGGGCAGCGATGACCGCTTCAACGATCTCGCACTGAAGTTCGCTTACGCGATCGACGAACAGCAGGAGCTGCGCGCCAAGCTCTCCTACTACGACGTGCGTTCACTGACCCCGGGCGGCCTGACCCGTGCGCAGTACGAGGCCGACCCGTTCCAGAACACCCGACCCACCGATTTCTGGAAGGGCCACCGCACCGGCATCGACCTGGGCTACACCAACACGCTGTCGGCCAACAGCGAGTTCGAGGTGCTGGCCTATTACAACGAAAGCAGCCGCGCCAGCTCGTTGATCAACGCCGCCAACACCCAGCTGACCGTGCAGCCGCGTGACTACCGCGTGCTCGGCATCGAGCCGCGCTACACCCAGCGCCTGCACTGGGGTGCCAGCGTGCACGACATCACCGCCGGCTACCGCTTCCTGCGCGAACGTGGCAACGACCGCAGCTACACCGTCACCCGCCGCACCGGCGTGGCCAGTGCCACCACCCGCTTCGACAACGCCACCGATGCCCATGCGTTCTACATCGACGACCGCATCGCGATCGGCCCGTGGCGGATCACCCCGGGCGTGCGCATGGAATGGATCGACATGGACCGTCGCCAGGCCGGCGGCGGCGCCACCTTCAGCAGCCGCAACGACAAGGCCCTGCCCTCGCTCAGCATCGCCTACCTGCTGACCCCGCAGCTGACCTTGTTCGGCAACTACACCACCTCGTTCGGGCCGGTGCAGAACATCCAGCTCAACTCGCAGACCGCCCGCAATCCGCTGAACCCGGAAGTGGCAAAGACCGCCGAGCTGGGTGCGCGCTGGCAGGACGGCGCACTGCGCGCGGAGGTGACCGTGTTCAAGATGCGCTTCGACAACCAGATCCTGCAGGTGCCGGGCATCACCCCACCGACCTTCCAGAACATCGGCGCCACCGACCACAAGGGCGTGGAGAGCGCGCTGGAGTACCACTTCGCCGAGGACAGTGCGCTGGCCGGGCTGGAGCTGTACGCCAACTACACCTGGACCCAGGCGATCCAGCAGTCCGGTGACAACCGTGGCCTGGACGTGCCGTTCTACGCGCGCGACACCGACAGTGTCGGCGCCCGCTACGCGCTGGCCGGCTGGACCTTCAATGTCTCCAGCACCCACCAGAGCGGCCAGTTCTCCGATGCGGCCAACACCTGGGACGAAAGCGCCGATGCGCGTGTGGGCCGCGTGCCGGGCGTGCGCCTGTGGAACGCGCAGGTGGCCTGGCAGGTGCCGGGCCTGGGCGACAGCGAGATCGCACTGGGCGTGAACAACCTGGCCGACACGCGCTGGTACACCCGCAACGTTGATGGCAACGCCGGCCGCATGGTGGCCGCGCCGCGCACCTTCTACGTGCAGGGCCGCTACCGCTTCTGACGCGGTAACCGCCCGATGCGGTGACGGTGGCGATCACGGTGGCGGCGTATGATGCCGCCACCATGTCGCTGCCTGTTTCGCCATCGCGCCTGCATCTGGCCTTCCAGGGCCTGCGGCTGCGGCTGCGCGGCAGCGACCTGTGGTTCATCGCGCTGGCCCTGGTGGTCGGACTGATCGCCGGCTACCTGACCCTGCTGCAGTCCGGCATTGCGCGCTGGCTGCAGGGCACCCTGTACGGGCTGGACGACGGCATGCGCCTGAGCTCCCTGCCCGCGCTGACCTGGACCGCATTGCTGGTGCTGCCGCTGGGTGGCCTGCTGGTCGGGCTTGTCAGCCTGGCGGCGGCACGGCTCAAGCGCCCGCTGCTCGACGCGGTGGAAGCCAATGCCCTGCATGGCGGCCGCATGTCGATGCGCGACAACCTGATCGTGCTGACCCAGACCCTGCTGTCCAATGGCTGCGGCGCCTCGGTCGGGCTGGAGGCGTCGTACACCCAGATGGGCGCCGGCAGCGGCTCGCAGCTGGGCCGGGTGATGCGCCTGCGCCGCAACGATGTGCGCATCCTGGTCGGCGCCGGGGCCGCCGGTGCGATCGCCGCCGCCTTCGGTGCCCCCTTGGCCGGTGCGTTCTATGCCTTCGAGATCGTCATCGGTGCGTATACCCCGGCCGCATTGGCGCCGGTGGCGGTGGCCGCACTGGCCGGCGCGTTCGTGGCCGACCAGGCGGGCATCGAGGCCTACCTGCTGCCTGCCGCCTCAACCATCGACGTGCGTGCAGCGGACTATGCCATCTACGGCCTGCTCGGCTGCTGTTGTGCGATGGTCGGCATCCTGGTGATGCGCTTGATCGCCTCGATCGAAGGCACGGTCAAGCGCAGCCCGCTGCCGCTGTGGGGACGGCCGGTGGTCGGCGGCCTGCTGCTGATCCCGCTGGCCCTGGCCAGCCCGCAGGTGCTGTCGTCCGGCCATGGCGCGCTGCACCTGGACCTGACCACGCAGCTGCCGCTGATCTGGATCGGCGGGCTGCTGGCCCTGAAATGCCTGGCCTCGGGCATCTCGCTGGGCTTCGGCTTCCGTGGCGGCCTGTTCTTCGCCTCGCTGTTCATGGGCACCCTGGTCGGCGCGCTGTTCGCCGGCCTGCTGGCGCTGGCCACCGGCGTGCCGGTGATCGACGCCACCTCCGCCGCGCTCGCCGGCATGGCCGCGCTGGCGGCGGCCGTGGTCGGTGCGCCGATGACCATGGCCATGCTGGTACTGGAAGGCACCCACGACTTCCTGCTGACCAGCGTGGTGATGAGCGCGGTGCTGGTGTCCAGCACGCTGGTCCGGCAGTGGTTCGGCTATTCGTTCTCGACCTGGCGCATGCACCTGCGCGGAGAGACCATCAAGAGCGCCCGCGACGTGGGGTGGGTGCAGAACCTCAGCGCCGGCCGGCTGATGCGCAAGGGCGTGGCCACCGCTCCGGCCGATCTCGACGCCGCCGCGTTCCGCCAGCGCTTCCCGCTGGGCTCAGGCAGCCGCGTGGTCCTGATCGACAGCGAGGGCCACTACGCTGGCATCGTGCAGATCCCGCGCGTCTACGGCGATGGCGTGAAGCCGGAAACCGCGATCGGCGAGCTGGCCGAGAACCGGGAGGTGTCGCTGTCGCCGGCAGCGGACGTCGTGAGCGTGATGCAGCGCTTCGACCAGACCCAGGCCGACGAACTGGCCGTGGTCGCCGCCGACGGCCAGGTACTGGGCGTCGTCTCCGAAGCTTTCGTGCGCAAGCGCTACGCCGAGGAGCTGGACAAGCGCCAACGCGAACTGATGGGCGAGCGCGTCGAGGACACCGACTGACCCGCAAAAAGGGGACGGAGGGGATTAAGTCGTTTCCGGCACCCTGGCGATCGACATCCCGGATATCCACGCATGGCGTTGAGCCACTGTCACTTCGACGCGATAGACTCCGGCCATGCGCTTCATCGAGACCTTCCAGGCGGGCCCCTTCGCCGACACCGTCGTCAGCCTGCTGGCCGCCTTCGTGCTGGGCACCCTGATCGGTGCCGAGCGCCAGTACCGGCAGCGCACGGCTGGCCTGCGCACCAATGTGCTGGTCGCGGTCGGCGCCGCCGCCTTCGTCGACCTCGGCATGCGCATCGCCGGCAGTGCCGAGGCGGTACGGGTGATCTCCTACGTGGTTTCCGGCGTTGGCTTCCTGGGTGCCGGCGTGATCATGAAGGAAGGCATGAACGTGCGCGGCCTGAACACGGCCGCCACCCTGTGGTGCTCGGCGGCCGTCGGCAGCTGCACCGGCGCGGACATGCTGGCCGAGGGCGTGCTGCTGACCGTACTGATCATCGCCGGCAACACCCTGCTTCGGCCCCTGGTCAATGCGATCAACCGCATCCCGATCAACGAGGCGGCGACCGAGGCCACCTACGAGGTGCGCCTGAGCGTGGACGCCGAAGCGGTGCCGCGGGTGCGCGAGCGCCTGGTCGACGCGCTGGAGGCGGCGCAGTATCCGGTGGGCGACGTACAGCTGGTCGAGCATGCCGACGCGCCCACCGACGTGATCGCAGTGCTGGTCAGTACGGCGGTCAGCGCCGACGAGCTGGACCTGGTCCTGGCGCGGATGGAGCACGTGCCGGGCGTGCTGCATGCCACCTGGGAAGTCAGTACCCGCGATTGATTCAACCGCCCATCCGCTGCTGCACGCGCAACAGTTTCCGGAACGAACCGCACTTGCGGGCATCCTCCGCCTGCGGGCAGGCCGCCGCGCGCTGCAGGTGCCGGCGCACCCGCTGCAACCGGGTGATCTGCCGCTGCAGCACCTCGGCCTGTGCCAGCAGTGCCTCGCGGTCGAGTGAGATGCATCCCTGCGGCGACGGCAGTGATGCACCGATCTGCTGCAACGACAGCCCGGCCGCCTGGCCCAGGCCGATCAGCGCCAGCCGTTCCAGCACCTGCGCGTCGTACTGCCGGCGCAGGCCGCGGCGGCCCAGCGCCTGCAACAGCCCCAGCTGTTCGTAGTAGCGCAGGGTCGAGGCCGGCACGCCGCTGCGCTTGACCACCTCGCCGATATCCAGTTCACGCATGGGCTTGACCTCAAGTCACCTTCAAGCGCCAACCTAGGGCCAATTTCCCGGCGAGGCAAGGCCATGGCCAGTACATCCCCTGTTGATCAGAACACCCTGTGGAACGGTCCCGGCGGCCAGATATGGGTCGAACAGCAGGCCATCCTTGATGGCCTGTTCCAGCCGATGGCCGATATGCTGGCCGCCGAACTGCCGCAGGCCGTCACGCAACTGCTGGACATCGGCTGCGGCACCGGCGCCAGCCTGCTGGCCGCAGCGGCAGCGCGCCCGGCGGCGCACTGCACGGGGCTGGACATTTCCGCGCCGATGCTGGCGCTGGCCCGCCGACGCGCCGAGGCCGCCGGACGGGCGGCTGACTTCATCCTTGCCGATGCACAGCGGCATCCGCTGCCTTCCGCGCACTTCGACTGGATCCAGTCGCGGCTGGGGGTGATGTTCTTCGACAATACCGAGGCGGCCTTCGCCAACCTGCGCCGCGCGGCACGCCCCCGCGCCGGCCTGCACTTCATTGCCTGGCGCAGTGCCGAGGAGAACCCGTTCATGACCACCGCCGAGCGCGCCATCGGCGATGCGCTGGATCTGCCGCCCCGCGTGCCCGGCGCGCCGGGACAGTTCGCCTTCGCCGATGGCGAACGCGTGCAGCGCCTGCTGCAGGCGGCCGGCTGGAACGATGTGGAGGTGACTGCCGTGGACCTGCCCTGCTCGCTCGCCCGCAACGACCTGCCCACCTATGTCGGCCAACTGGGCCCGTTGGGCATGGCATTGCGGACGTTGCCGGACGAACGCGCCCATCCGCTGCTGGCCAGGGCCTTGGCGGCATTCGCACCGTTCATCGAGGGCGACCGCGTGCGCGTGGACGCCGCATGCTGGCAGGTACGCGCCCGCGCCTGATACAGGAAAAGGGGACGGAGGGGATTAAGTCGTTTCCGGCACAGCCGGGGCAAGAACGACTTAATCCCCTCCGTCCCCTTTTTCTTCTAGAGCGCCTCGCCGGCGTCGGCCAGGCGCGATTCGATCAGCGCGTACCACTGCTGCAGCACGTCGATCAGCATGTCCAGCTCGGCATCGGTGCGCTGGGCGCGGCCGCTGCGCAGGCACGCCTGCGCTTCCTGCAGCTGGGCCAGGAAACCGGCCACCGTATCGGCCTGCAGGATCAGGCCTGGCAGCCGCCGCCCGGGGATGCGCACCACGGCGTGGTTGCCGAGCTGCCCGTACACGCTGAGAGTGGCTTCCGTCTTCATGGAGAGGGGCAGGAATTGGGCATTCATCACGTGCACCGTTTGCAGACCTGAGCCGCCGGCAGGCGTGGACGACGGGGGAGACGTTGCCACGCCTGCCGACAGTCAGGGGGGACTCGGGATGCCGGGGCATTGCCCCGGCGCAGGAAATTCAACGCGGCTGCGCCATGCCGGCGATCTGCACGCGCCGGTTCGGTGCCAGGCACGCAATCAGCTCCCGCCGGTTGCGCTGCGCGCACTGCACGATCGGCTCGGCGGCACCACGTCCTTCGGCACTGATGCTGGCGGCCGGCACGCCCCCCTGCACCAGCGCGGCGCGCACCGCCTCGGCACGCCGCTGCGACAGCGCCTGGTTGTAGCTGGCGCTGCCGATGCGGTCGGTGTAGCCGGTCACCCGGATCGACTGCACCTGTGCGGCCTCGCGCACCTGCGCCAGGATGCCCTGCACCGCGCGCTGCCCTTCGGCACTGAGCACCGCGCTGTCAAAGCCGAACAGCGCGTCGGCCGACAGCCGCAGCGGTTGTTCCGGCAGCGGCGCCGGCGCCAGCGCCGGTGGTGCCGGTGGCCGCGGCGGCTCGAGTACGGCCGCGCATGATTCCGGCTTCCAGTAGCCCGCCTGCGCAATGCCCTTGCTGTCGAAGCGGACCTGGAACTGGCAGGTGAAGTACTCCGCGCCCTGTGCGGTGCGGAAATTGAACAGGTAATTCCACTCGCGTACGCCCCACATGCCTTCGTTGAAATGCGGCGTACCCAGCAGTGTGTACAGCTGCCGCTTGCTCATGCCCGGTGCGAACCGGCGCAGGTCGGCAACGTCGGGATAGATGCCTTCCTTCAGCGAGGCCTTCGAGACCTCCGGGAAGTGCACGGTGGTGGCGTCGGCCGGACCCTCGGCGGCCGGCGCATGGCTGCGGCACGCGGCCAGCAGGCCCATTCCCAAGGCCAGGCCCAGCGTTGCGGCGAACCGGCCGGCGCGGGCGATACGATGCGGTTTCATGTCATTCCCCCTGTAGACGTTTCCGCGATGCCGGGCCGCGCGTGCGGCCCGGCCGCGGGGATCACCACTGGATGCCGGCACCGACGGCCACGCCGGCCTCGCCTCGGCTGTTGGTCGAACCGCTGAACTTGTAGATCCAGCGACCGCCTTCGGAGACACCGGAGATGCCCACCGCCACGCCCGATTCGCCGTTGTAGCTGCCGGCCGCGATCGAGGCCATGCTGCGGCCCGCTTCACTGGGCTGCGGCAGGGCGGCGGTGGCCATCGCCGAAGCGATACCGGCCGAGGCGCGGTTGTCGGTCTTGCGCAGGTCGCGCTCGAAGCCGCCCATGCGCTCATCGGTATAGGCCTTGGACCAGTCCAGGGTCTGCGCCATGCCCGACTTCAGCTGGTCCACGTTGACCGCGTCGGTACCGGCGGTACCGGCAGCGACGTTGCGTACCGTGGTCGGCCCGCTGCTGGTGCTGCCAAGGGTGACGCTGTTGTAGTTGGTGGCCCCATTGACCGTGGTGTCGTAGCGGATCGTGCCCTGCTGCGAGGCCTGCAGCTGGCGCACGTTGACCGCGTCGGTGGCCTGCGAACCGTCGGCCACGTTGACCACCTGGCGTTCGGCACCGCTGGCACCCACCGAGACCGTGTTGGCACGGTTGGCCACCGAGCCCGCACCCAGCGCCACCGAGTTGTCGGCCTGCGCCTGTGAACCATTGCCCAGCGCAGTCGCGTTGGCCCCGGCCGCGCTGGAGCCTGCACCACCGGCGGCCGAGTTGGCACCGCTAGCCGATGGGTCGGCCAGGTTGTTGGTGTTGTTGGCACGGAAGCTGCCGGCGACGTTGGTGATGTTCTGGATCTTCTGGTCGGTGTAGGCCTTGGACTGGTCGATGGCGTAGTTCACGCCGTTCTTCAGCTGGCCGACGTTGGTCGCATCATGGTCATCGGAACCGTCGGCGACATGCGTGATCTTGCGTTCGCTGCCACTGCTGCCGATCGACACCTCGCCAGCGGAACTGCTGGCGCCGGCCTGCCCGTAAGCCCCGGTATAGCCACTCTGCGCACCGACGCTGGCCACCGAACCTGCACCCAGCGCCACGCTGTTGCCGGCGCTGCTGCTGGCCCCGTTGCCGACCGCCACGCTGTTGGCGCCGGCTGCACTGGCCTGCGGGCCCACGGCCACCGCTTCGGCACCGGCCGCGCTTGCCGCCGCCGCGGTCGAGTTCACCGCCAGGTAGGCACTGCCACCGCCGCCGTTGCTGATGCGCTGGTTGAGGATCCTCAGCGAACCGTCCACGGCAGTGAAGGCCGCGGTGACGTTGTTGTAATCGCCACTGGTGAAAGTGCCATCGGTGGCGATGCTGGAGATGCTGAACGTCGGCGCGGTCCACACATTGGTGCTGCCGTTGTAGGCGGTGCTGCCACCAAAGTAGTTGGCGAGGGTGCTGTTCGTGTTGAACAGCTGGTCGCCGGTGATGCCATCAGTGCTGCCGGCCAGGATGCTGCCGGCGGCCACGTTGGTGATCTTCACCGCGCCGCTGCCGGTACCCGTCAGCGTCACGCTGTTGAGCACGTTGCCAGCGCCATCGACGTCGTACTTCACGGCCAGCTTGTCGATCTCGCCGGTCTGGTCGGCAACGTTGGCCAGCGAGTTGCTGACCGCATCGAAGGCGGTGCCGACATCGTTGTAGCTGCCCCGGGTGATGGTGCCGTTGGCGGCCACGTTGTTGATCGAGTAGGTCGGTGCGGTCAGCACGCCGTTGGCATCGACTGTGGCGCCACCCCCCAGGTGGGTGGCCACCGCCTGGTTGGCGGCGAACAGCTGGGCCCCGTTGATGGCCTCACTGCTGATGGCGCTGACCTGGCCCGGGCCGAGGTTGCGCAGCGTGGTGGCGGTGCCAGTCTGGCCCAGCGTGGCGCTGGAATAGTTGACGCTGCCATCGGCGTTGAGGTCGTAGCGCAGCGCGCCCTGCTCCGATGCCTGCAACTGTCCTACGTTGACCGCATCGGTGGCCGCGGTACCGGCCGCCACGTTGACGACCTGACGCTCTGCGCCAGCAGCACCGATGGAAACCGTGTTGGCACGATCTGCAAGGCTTCCCGCACCCACCGCGATGCTGTTGGCCGCCGTCGCCCGCGCATTGGTGCCGACCGCGATCGAATCGGCGCCGCTGGCCACGGCCTCGGTACCGGTCGAGTTCACCCGCAGGTACTTGGTACCGCCGTTGCGGATATCGGTGATCTGCGTGTTGAGGTTGACCAGTGAACCATCCACCGCCGCGAACGCATCGGTGGCGTTGGTGTACAGACCCTGGGCGATGGCGCCGGTGGTGGAGATCGTGCTGATCTCGAACAGCGGTGCGGTGAAGATGCCACTGGCCGGGTCAAAGGCTGCACGACCACCGAAGAAACTGGCGATGGCGCTGTTGGTTGCCGCCAGCTGGCCACCGTTGACGGCCTCGAGGCTGCCCGCGGTGACCGTACCGGCGGCGAGGTTGCCGATGGTGGTGGTGCCCGTGCCTGCACCGAGGGTGACCCGGCGATAGTTCGGATTGCCGCCGGCGTCCAGATCGTAGGTCACTGCCGCATCCGCCACGCCATTGATCAGGCTGATGGCCCCCTTCAACTGCGCGACGTTGACCGCGTCGGTGTTGCCGCTGCCCGCAGCCACATTGGTGATCTGGCGCTCGCCCCCGCCGGCGGTGCCCACCGACACTTCACCGGCCGACACCTGCGGCGCCGTGAGGCCGTAGGCACTGTAGCTGGCCTGCGCGCCACGCAGTGCGGCCGAGCGGTAGCCCAGCGCGACCGAGTTGGCCTGGTTGGAGGTGGACTCAGCACCCAGCAGGGTCTGCCCGTTGGCGGTGCCGACAGCACTGTCGCCGACGATCACCGAATGGCCCATGCGCGCGGCATAGTCGGCCGTCGGCACGCCGGTCGGGTTGCTGGGATCGTTCACGCCATCACCGGGGAAGGCGACGTTGGCATCGACCTTCGGCAGCTCATGCCGTGCGTTGGCACCGATCACCACTTCCTTGGAGCCGTTGGCGAAGGCGCCGTCACCCATCAGCACCTGGTAGTCCTGCGCGGCGTTGACGGCCCAGCAGGAGATGTCGGCCAGCGCGATGTCCAGGCACTTGGCCGCCCACGCCGGCGAATCGGTCGGCAGAAGAAGGCCCAGCAGGCCACCGGGATTGCCGTTGTTGATGTTGTAGATGTAGCTGTCGGAGGTCACGCCACCGATCAGGGTCAGGTGCGAGCTGCCGCCCGTGGCCGCGCCGCCCAGGCCATTGAGGGTGCTGCCGACCGGCGACAGGTTGACCACCGGCAGACCCAGCACGTTGACCGCCGAATAGGTCTGCATGACGTTGGCGTTGCTCAGCTTGAGATTGCCGTTGCTGACGTAGCCATCGCCGCCGAACAGGCTGGTGGTGGTCGGCCCGATCAGCTGGCCGACATTGCCGACCAGGCCACCGGTGCCGATAATCAAGCCGGCATTCGGGTCGGCCGGCGCCGGCGCCTTCGGACTGGTCGGCGGGATCGCTGACGGCTGGGTCAGGCCGAGACTGCCGAGCGTGCCACCCACCAGGCCACCCACGGCGCTGCCGAGGTTGCCGACGGTGCCATTGAGATTGCCGTTGAGCAGGTTGCCCACCGCGCTGCCGACGTTGCCCAGCGTGCTACCCAGCACGCCGCCCAGGCCAGTGCCGGGGCTGCCCGTGGTGCCGTTGAGAATGCCACCGACTGCACCACCGACGGTGCCGACCGTGTTGTTGAGCGTGCCGCCCACTGCACTGCCGACCGTCCCGACGGTGCCGTTGAGTGCGCCACCCACTGCGCTGCCGACCGAGTCAACCGTGCCATTGAGGGCACCGCCCACTGCGCCACCGACCGCGCCGACCGTGTTGTTGAGCGTGCTGCCTACCGCGCTGCCGACCGTCCCGACGGTGCCGTTCAGTGCGCCACCCACGGTGCTCCCGACAGAGCCAACCGTGCCATTGAGGGCACCGCCCACTGCGCCACCGACCGCGCCGACCGTGTTGTTGAGCGTGCCACCCACTGCACTGCCGACCGTGCCCACGGTGCCGTTCAGTGCGCCACCCACTGCGCTTCCTACCGTGCCAACCGTGCCATTGAGGGCACCGCCCACTGCGCCACCGACAGCACCGACCGTGTTGTTGAGCGTGCCGCCCACTGCACTGCCGACCGTGCCGACGGTGCCATTCAGTGCGCCACCCACGGTGCTCCCGACAGAGCCTACGGTGCCGTTCAGTGCGCCACCCACTGCGCTTCCTACCGTGCCAACCGTGCCGTTGAGGGCACCGCCCACTGCACCGCCGACAGCACCGACCGTGTTGTTGAGCGTGCCACCCACGGCACTGCCGACCGTGCCGACGGTGCCGTTCAGTGCGCCACCCACTGCGCTTCCTACTGAGCCAACCGTGCCGTTGAGGGCACCGCCCACTACGCCACCGACCGCACCGACTGTGTTGTTGAGCGTGCCACCCACTGCACTGCCGACCGTGCCGACGGTGCCGTTGAGTGCGCCACCCACAGTGCTCCCGACAGAGCCAACCGTGCCGTTGAGGGCACTGCCCACTACGCCACCGACCGCACCGACTGTGTTGTTGAGCGTGCCGCTCACCGCGCCGCCGACAGAGCCGACGGTGCCGTTCAGTGCGCCACCCACTGCGCTTCCTACTGAGCCAACCGTGCCGTTGAGGGCACCGCCCACTGCGCCACCGACAGCACCGACGGTGTTGGTGAGCGTGCCGCCCACTGCGCCGCCGACCGCACCGACGGTGTTGTTGAGCGTGCCGCCCACTGCACTGCCGACCGTGCCGACGGCGCCGTTGAGTGCACCGCCCACTGCGCCACCGACAGCACCGACCGTGTTGTTGAGCGTGCCGCCCACTGCACTGCCGACCTGGCCGACCGTGCCGCTCAGCGCGCCACCCACCGTGCTCCCGACCGCAGCGGCAGCGCCCTGCAGCGTGCCGCCCACGGCGCCCACGGCGCCGCCCACCAGATTGCCAACCCCGAGCGCACTGTGCTGCGCGGCGACGGCCGTCTGCCCAGCCAGCTTCAGGTTGCGGTCGGCGACGACTTCCTGGCCGTCCGGCGCCTGCACGCGCACCTTGCCGGCGGCGCCGGTGTCGAACGCGGCGCTGATGGCACGATCGTGGGTTTCACCCGGCAACTCTTCCTTGGCCGGCAAGCGGACGGCCGCCGTCGCTCTGGCCTGGCCTTGCCCGTCGATGTGATGGCCGGCTACCGCCAGGCGCGCGTCGGTCCGGCTGTCGAGCGTGGCGTCCAGCCCGGGCAGCGACCCAGAGGTTGCGCCCCGCAGGCCGACCGATGCGTGCGTACCCGCATCAAGCGAAGCGATCTGACGACCGGCGACGCCTACCTTGGCCTTGGCGCGCGCCCCAGCAGCGACAACCCCGGTTGACTGCGCGCCCGGCGCAACGTGCGCGGCCAGCGACGCATCCACCTGTGCCGCGTTGGCCGCGGCGTTGCCCAGGCCCACATTGGCGCGGACATCGGCCGCCAGCGCCGGCACGGCAATCTGCTTCGGTGCGGTGTTCGCTGCCAGCTTCACCTGCACCGTGGCCGGCAGCACGTCGCGCACCAGCGGCAGCGACGTGGTGTTCAACTGCAGGCCCACGCGGGCGTCCGCGCTGAGTGCCGGGCTGCTCTGCGCCTGTCGTGCGGCAGCGGCCAGGGCGACTTCCGCGTCGACCTTGACCGGCATCGGCTGCGCATACTTGGCAGCCAGCGCCTGCAGGTCACGCAGCGATTGATTGGTCTCCGATGCCCCTGCGTGGCCGCTGGCCAGCACGCACAACAGTGCCAGAGCCAGCGCGGTGGGCATCAGCAGGGATGTGCGCGGATCGCGTGCGGCACTGCCACCGCTGTCGCCGGTGGCCAGTTCCGAGGCCACCACCAGAGCATTGAGCTGGCGGTTCCATACACGCCGGTAGATGCGGTTCATGAGCATTTCCCCCGTAGACGAACAACTGGAATGTCAGTGGACTTGCCGCGAGGCAGGTGACTGACATTTCAGCGGTTGCAACGGAGCTGGCGCACTTCAATCCGGCACGGCAATCGCGCATTCCGGCAAATCCACGGCCGGAATCGGCAGCCGGTTATGCAGAAGCGGCAACACGATCGGCAAGCGGATGCGCAATTCCGGCACGAATGCCGGGTAAACCCTTGCAGGGCTTGGCTCAGGCCGGCTGGCCGATCTGCGCGGGGGCGCGCATCAGGGTGTCGCGCGGCAGCTCGCCGAATACCTTGCGGTAATTGTCAGCGAAGCGCGACAAGTCCCACAGGCCGCAGCTGAGCGCGATGGCCTTCACCGAGCGACGGCTGGAATCGGCCATCGACAGGCTGCGGCACGCCGCGCACAGGCGCAGCATGGAGAGATAACGATTGGGCGAAGTGCCGAACAGATCCTCGAACGCGTAGCGCAGGCCGCGTTCGCTGACACCGGCGGCATCGCATATTTCATTCATGTAGATATTGCGGCGCAGGTTGAGCCGCATGAAGTTTTCTGCCCGCTGCGCGATCAGATAATGCGTGCGCCGCGCGCGGCTGCACCCCGGGCGATCCGCCGCACCCGCGCCGAGCAGGGCCTGCACATGCTCGTGCAGAAGATGCTCGGTTTCTTCCGGCTGCAGGCCGGCGCCCTGCCCCAGCTGCAGGTGCAGCTGCTGGTAATGGCGCGCCAGCGGCGTGGCTTCGCTGCCCAGGGTGAACAGTGACAGGGCCTGGCCGGCCGGTGGCGTGCTGCGCAGGCTCAGCTCGGTCAGCTTGCGCTGCACCCGCGCCACCGGCACCAGCATCAGGGTCATGTGCGTGCCCGGGCTCAGGGTGAACTCACTGATGCCCTCCGGCATGATCGTCAACGCCATGCCCGCCGTCAGCGGTACGCCATGGCACCAGCTCTGCGTTTCATCCGTGGCGTGCAGGTAACCGAGCATCGCCCAGTCCGGTGGCAGCATGAAGCGGCCACGGCAATGGAAACCGCAGCTGATGCTGCAGAACAGGGCTTCCTCGTGCACGCGCGAAGCAAACGCCGCACGTGGCCCGTTGCCATCCAGCAGCAGCAGTTCGACATCACAGACACGAAGCACCCCGCCCAGCGTCGCCAGGTCTATCGACCGCAGGCCGCTGTCGTCGCTGTCTCCTACCCCACCATCGACCATGACAGTGTTGTCCCCCCGTTGATCCGCCATCCGCTGCGGCCCCCACTGCCTGACAGGGCGCACAACGATCCAGAATCCATTTCCGTTGCCACGCCAGCCGCGCCGGCGTCGATGCGATCGTACAAATCAATGCAAGAGCTTGAATGCGAGTATGCCCGATAATCCGCAGCGGTAAAGCCATGGACCGGCATGAAGAAAGTAGATACACAGGTGAAGAAAATGTCGGAACCGCTGGCATGGTTTTCGCATGCGGAATCACATTATCTACACGACGATGAATCGTTTTGCCTGGGAATGGATTTGCGTCACAGAAACAATCTGAAAGTTTCAGGGCAGCGGGGTTTCTGCCGAATTTGCATATAGGTTCTTCTTGCAGCCAACTTCCATTCAGGCAAAGTCGATACCACGGTGATCCGGCCATCTGATCCGGCCGCACCCAGGGGACAGCATGACCAAGCACGCATCATCGGATGCCTCGACCAACGGCCCTGCGCCGTGCGGTCGCGACCGCGCGGCCCGTGTCCCGCCGGGAAACGATCACCCTGCTTGAGCACGGCGGGCCCGTCCCGCCGTGCCTCCCCCGCCAGGACGTGCGGGGGCCACGGACGATCCCGGCGGAGCCGGGCCACCGCCCAACGCAGGTGTACTGCATCCGCAGACAGGTAGAGGGAGACATTGGTCATGAACGCATCGGTCCGCAAATTCCTGAAGGAAGAAGACGGTGTCACCGCGCTCGAGTACGGGCTGCTGGCTGCCGTCATCGCTGGCGTCCTGATCGCGGTCGGCAACGACCAGATCAAGGGGTTCTTCGAAACGCTGTTCAAGAACCTCTCCGCACTGGCCACCAAGGCGTCCGGCTCGACGACCTAGGCGGCGACCGCGGGCCGCCTTGAGGCCCGCGGCCACGGGGGCAGGGAATCAGGTGAAGACCGTCCAGTGACGGACGACGGAGTGTGCGATGACACTGCTGGGATTGTTGGCCATCGGCGTGTGCCTGCGGATCGCGATCAGTGATCTGTACGCCCGCAGGGTGCCCAATGCCTGGCTGGTGGCTGCGGGCGTCATCGCTGCGCTCGCGATCATCGCCGGCCAGTTCAGCGCACCTCGCCTGCCCTGGCTGCCCCACGTCGCTGGCGCGGTGCTCGGCCTGCTGGCCCTGCTGCCGTTCTACGCCCTGCGCTGGATGGGCGCCGGCGACGTGAAGTTCTTCGCAGTGCTGGGGCTGATGCTGGGCTGGCAGGCGCTGCTGCCGGTCTGGCTGGTGGCCAGCCTCGCCGCCGGAGTGCACGCGGCGGTGGTGCTGGCGGGCCGCCGCTTGGGCGTGCTGTTGCCCGGGCACCTGCAGATGCAGGTCAGCCGCACCAGCACGCAATGGCAATCCCATCCGGCGCTGCGCGACATGCAGGCCGCCCGCCAGGGGCGACGCGGCATTCCCTATGCGGCGTATCTGGCACTGGCGGCCATCGGCTGGGTGCTGGTCCGCATCTACGGAGGTGCACCATGAACGTCCACGGCCCTCGCCTGCAACGTGGCGCCGCCAGCATCGAGTTCGCCCTGATGCTGATGCTGGGCCTGCTGCCATTGCTGCTTTTCACGTTTTCCGGCGTGATGATCATGGCGGCGCAGCAGACCCTGGCCACCGCCTCGGCCGAAGGTGCGCGTGCCTCGCTGCGCTACGGCACAGCCGGCGAACGTCGCACCGCCGCCTGCGTCGCCGCGCGCACATCGATGCAGTGGCTGCTGCAGTTTTCCAAGCAGAACGTCGACTGCAGCGCAGGCGGCAGCAATGCCATCGTGGTGTCGGCGCAGGCACCGTGCGCCGGCCTGGCCACGGCACAGTGCATGACCGTCACGGTCAGCTACGACTACGCCAGCCATCCCTTCCTGCCCGGCACCGCCACGCTGTACCGGTGGGTGATGCAGGCCCCCATCCGCAGCGTCGCGGTCGCCCAGCTCGATCTCGGCAGCGGCAATTGATGCTCGGTATTTTGGAGACGATTCCATGCTCAAGTTGACCCGCATCGCTGCCATTGCCCTGATAGGCCTGGCCGTGCTGCTGGCGCTGGTCGCCTTCATGATCGGACGCAAGCCGGCCGCACCCACCACAGTCGCGCCGGTGGCCCACAGCGAGGCGCAGGCAATCACTGTCGTGGAAGCCGTGGCACGCCTGCCCGCGGGCGAGCCGATCAGCGCCAACGGCCTGCGCCTGGCCCAGCGCACCACGCCGGTCGCCGGCGCCGCCACCAGCATCGCCGCCGTGGTCGGCAAAGTGCCGGTGCAGGACATCGCCGAAGGCAGCCCGATCAGCAGCAGCGCGTTGGCACAGGGTTTCTCGCTGCAACTGCGGCCGGGCGAGCGCGCATTGGCCGTGCCCGTGGACGAACTGGTCGGTGCCGGCAACCGCATCCTTCCTGGCGACTTCGTCGACGTCTTCCTCAACCTGCGCAACGCCCAGCCCAGCGTCAACGGCCCCGGCGAAGCCGGACAGACGCGCCTGCTGCTGTCGCGCCTGCGCGTGCTGAGCTACGGCCAGCAGGACATTGCGCCGGTCGCCACGGAGGTCTCCACCGGCAGCGACGTCGACACCCGCAACGATCCACGCGCAGCCGACATCACCGGAAGCGGCAGCAGCCACGCCAACAACACTGAGCCGGCGCAGCCCGCGCGCAGTGCGGTGCTGGCCGTGCCCGTGGCCGATGCCAATCGCCTGCTGCTGGGCGCGCAGCAAGGCAAGCTGTTCCTGGCACTGCGCAATCCCGCCGACACCGGCCAGCCCGACCTGGCGCTGTTTCCGCAGTCGCGCGGCGTGATCGATCCCCTGCGCGGGCTGGATGCGGAACAGCAGCTGGCGCTTCAGCGCCCGGAAAACCATGCCTTCGCCGGCATCGACAGCGATGCGCTGGCCGGCCGTGGCACGGCGCCGGCGCGCACCGGCCCCGACACACCGGCTCGGGCACCGGCGCCACGCCGCAGCGCGCCGCGCGCGTCCGGCATCGAGATCATCCGCGGCGACAGCTCCGCGCCTCGCGGCTCCCTCTGACCTGCATCGAGTGCATCCATGACCGAACGCCGCTGCCGTCCACGCATCTCCCCCCGCCAGCGCTGGCTGGCCCTGCTGCTGGTGCTGCTGGCACCGGCAACAAGCGTGGCCGCCGACGATCTGGTGCTGCAGGCGCGCGAGCAGCGCCCGTGGACCCTGCCGGCCGACCTGGAGCGCGTGGCCATTGCCGACCCCGGCGTGGCCGACCTCGTGATGCTGCGCGGCCAGCGCCAGGCGCTGCTGGTCGGCAAGACCCCCGGCACCACCACCCTGTTGCTGTGGCACCGCAGGCAGGCCGAGCCACAGCGGTTGACGGTAAGGGTGGAGAGCGCCGTGCAGGGCGCCGCGCGTACCGGCGGCAACGACCTGGTGTTCACCCAGCAGGACCAGCAGGGCCTGCTGCAGGGAAGCACCGACAGCGTGCTCTCGCACATGCAGGCGCAGCGCACCGCAGCGATGGCGCTGGGCAAGGATGGGGTCCTTGCCGATACATCCACCATCAGCAGCGGTGGCGTGGTCCAGGTCGAGGTCAAGGTGGTCGAGTTCAACAAGACCGCGATGAAGCAGATCGGCATCAACTTCCAGAACCGCAACGGCGGCTTCGCCTATGGCTTCGCACGGCCCGGCACCGGCCTGCCCGGCAATACCGGCCTGCTGCCCGGCATGAAGGAAGGCAACAGCAGCAACGAAGCGGCGTCGCCCATTTCCTCGGCGTTCCGGCTGGTGTTCGGCTCGACCAAGGGGCTGTGGAATGCCGATGTCGAACTGCTGCAGAGCAATGGCATGGCGCGCGTGCTGGCCGAGCCGACGCTGGTGGCACTGTCCGGCCAAAGCGCCAGTTTCCTGGCCGGTGGCGAACTGCCGATCCTCGAACCGCAGGGACTGGGCACCACCACCATCACCTACAAGCCTTTCGGCATCGGCCTGACCGTAACCCCGACCGTGCTGGCCGCGAACCGGATCGCGCTGAAGGTGGCACCGGAGGCCAGCGATCTGGACTACAGCAACGCGATCGTGCTCAACAACGTGCAGATCCCTTCGATCACCACCCGCCGCGCCGACACCACGGTCGAGCTGGGCGATGGCGAGAGCTTCGTCATCGGCGGCCTGGTCAGCTCCAACATCGTCTCCAACGTCAACAAGATTCCACTGCTGGGCGACCTGCCGATCATTGGTTCGTTCTTCCGCAACTTCGACTACAAGCGCCAGGACAAGGAACTGGTGATCATCGTCACCCCGCGCCTGGTGCAGCCGCTGGCACGCAACACCGAACTGCCGCTGCCCGGCGAGCGCGAAGCCAAGCCGCATCTTCCCGAATGGGGTTCCTGGCTGCTGGGGCCGGTCAGCCAGGACCCCGTGCCCGGCTTCTCGCGCTGACCTCCATGACGCCTGCGGAACCACGCCCATGCCCTACGCCACCGCCCAGCCGCTGCATCCGCAAGGACCGCCGATGAACCTGGTCCTGTACGGCATCGACCGCGAACTGCTGCCCCGGCTGGCCGCCAAGCTGCCGCCGACCACTACCCTGCACTGGCAGGACAGCAGTGCGCCGACCTCGGCGCAGGACCTGCAACGCGGCCCGCAGAGCCTGGTGCTGCTGGACTTCCGGCCCGAGCACGCGGCTGCCTCGAGCGTGCTGGCACAGCAGCTGCAGCAGACCCAACCGGACCTGGCGCTGGTCGCGGTCGGCGCCACCAGCGCCGGCCAGGTCGAAGGCGTGGTGATTGCCCTGCGCGCCGGCCTGCGCGATGTGCTGGACCTGGACAGCGACAACGCCGGCATCGAGGCCGCCCTGCGCCGTGCGCTGTCACCACGCCCGGCCGCGGTTGCGCAGAACGCGCACAAGGCGCGCCTGATCGTGCTGCTGGGCGTGCGCGCCGGCGTCGGCACCAGTACCCTGGCCGCGCATCTTTCGGTGTTGGCGCAGCAGACGCGGGCCCTGGCCCAGGGCGATGCAGTGCAGCAGGACGGCCTGCTGATGGAACTGGCACAGCCGTCCGGTGACCTTGCGCTGTACCTCAATCTCGACAGCCGCTTCCACTATGAGGATGCGCTGCGCAACGCCAGCCGCATCGACGCCACCCTCGCCCGCACCGCGATGGCGCGCCATGACTCCGGGCTGGTGCTGCTGGACCGTGCCGGCGGCAGTGACGCCGTGCCGCCGTCCGACCCTGGCGCGCTGCTGCAGCGCCTGCGCGGGGTGTTCGCCAGCGTGCTGTGTGATGCCGGCGGCTGCCCGCTGCGGCAGCTGCCGCCGCTGTTGCTGGACCAGGCCGACGAGATCTGGCTGGTCACCGATGCGTCGATCGCCACGCTGGTCTCGCTGGACCAGGCGCTGAAGCACCTGGCCGGCCAGCGCGAGCGCGAGAAGCGCCTGCAGCTGGTGATCAACCGCCACGACGACAGCAGCGGCATGAGCCCGGAGCAGATCGCACGCCGCTTCGAAGTGCCGTTGCTGGCGACACTGCCTGAACGACCGCGTGTGCGCCTGGCTGCCAGCCAGGGCCACCTGCTGCTGCAGGATGCGCCGCGCGATCCCTACCTGCGTGCCCTCGCCCCGCTCGTGCCACGGCTGGATCCGGCTGCCTGCCCGGTCCAGCCGCATGGCCTGCGGGAAAGACTCTCCCTTGCCCTGGGTGGATCGCAATGGAAGACAAGGTAACTCCTTTCCCGCATGCCGTTGCCCGCCCGGTGCTGCCCGAGAGTCCGCCGGGCCACCTGCCGTTCGCGCAGACCGAGCAGTACCAGAAAGTGCTGTCGGCCGCGCACGAGCATCTGCTCAACAGCATCGAGGACGAGCGCATCGACATCGATTCCTGGGCCCCCGACACCATCGCCCGCTGGGTGCAGGTGCAGACCGTGGGCTTCATCCAGGAATGGCGCATCCCGATCAACGAGGAAGAAATGCAGGTGGTCGCCGAGGGGCTGGTCAAGGAGCTGACCGGTTTCGGCCCGCTGGACGACCTGCTGCATGATCCCTCCATCGAGGACATCCTGATCAACGGCTTCAAGGATGTGCACGTTTCGCAGGGTGGGCAGCTCAAGCGCGCCACCCAGCGCTTCACCGATGACACCCACCTGCTGCGCATCCTGCGCCGCATCCTTGCCCCGCTGGGCCGCCGGCTGGATGATTCCAACCCGATGGTCGACGCGCGCCTGCCCAACGGCGGCCGCCTCAACGCGATCATCTCGCCGCTGGCGGTTGATGGCCCGATGGTGTCCATCCGCAAGTTCCGCAAGGACCCGTTCACCCCCGACGAACTGCTCGCCAAGGGCACCTTCGACGCGCCGATGCAGGCCCTGCTGAAGGCGATGGTGCTGGGCCGCTGCAACATCCTGGTCTCCGGCGGCACCAGTTCGGGCAAGACCTCGCTGCTCAATGCCCTGGCCAGCTACGTACCACCCAGCGAGCGCGTCATCACCGTGGAGGACACGGCCGAGCTTTCGCTGAACCACCCGCACGTGGTGCGCCTGGAAAGCCGCATCGGCGGCGCCGAGGGCCAGGGCGCGGTCAGCATCCGCGATCTGGTGCGCAACAGCCTGCGCATGCGCCCTGACCGCATCGTGGTCGGCGAAGTGCGTGGCGCCGAAGTGCTGGAAATGCTGCAGGCGATGAACACCGGCCATGACGGATCGATGGCCACCATCCACGCCAACACACCGCGCGACTGCCTGTACCGCATCGAGATGCTGGCCGGCTTTGCCGGCTTCCAGGGCAGCGAGGACAGCCTGCGCCGGCAGATTGCCAGCGCCATCGATTTCATCGTGCAGATCTCGCGGCTGGGCAGCGGGCGCCGGGTACTGGTCTCGATCACCGAGATCACCGGGGTCAGCGACAACCTGATCACCACCCAGGAAATGTTCCGCCACGAAGTGCAGATCGACGCCGCCGGCCGCGAGACCGACCGCTGGATCGGCCTGGGCTTCCATCCGCACTCGCACAAGCTGGAGCCGTTCCGCCAGCAACTGCGTGAATCGCTCTACGGGGACTTCTGAGCATGGGCACCGGCCTGCTGCTGGGCGTGTTGAGCATCATCTCGGTGCTGCTGGCGCTGGCGGTCTGGCTGTGGGGCGCTGCCAGCAGCCGCGAGCAGCGCCAGGCCTCGCTGCAGCATGCCGAGCAGCAGCTGGCGCGCGGCAGCGCGACCGGCGCGGTCCCGGCCGGGCCTTCCGTGGCCGCGACCAACGACCCGGTCCGTCCGGCCAGCAGCGGCAACCGGGTGCTGCCCTGGGACGGCGTGCTGCAGCGCGCTGGGCTGCAGCCGGGCTGGAAGCTGCCCCTGATGCTGCTGGTGCCGGGACTGGCGCTTGCGATCATTGCGGCGATGCGCCTGGGCACGGCCTGGATGTTCCCGCTGACCCTGCTGCTGTACCTGCTGGGCTGCTGGTTGTGGGTGATGCGCCGGATCACCAGACTGCGCGCGCAGCTGCTGCACCAGATGCCGGACTTCCTCGACAACCTGGTCCGCCTGACTGCGCTGGGCAACAGCCTGCAGGCGGCGTTCCAGGTGTCCTCGATGCAGACCAGCGCGCCGCTGCGCAGCCTGCTGGACACCACGGTGCGCTACGCACGCAGCGGCATGGACCTGGACCGTGCATTGAGCCTGGCCGCACAGCCCTATCGCATGGACGTGCTGAAAGTGCTGGCGGTGGTGATCGGAGTGAGTGTGCGCATCGGCGGCCGGGCCGACCAGATCCTGCAGCGCATGGGTGATTTCATGCGCGACCTGGAACAGGCCCAGCAGGAACTGGCGGCCACCACCTCGGAAACGCGCATGTCGGCCTGGGTGCTGGGCCTGCTGCCACCGGCCAGTGCCGTGCTGATGGCGATCTCCAGCCCCGCATTCTTCCAGCCGGTGCTGCACGACCCGCTGGGGCACCGGATCCTGCTGATCGCGCTCGGCCTGGAGCTGCTCGGGGCGTTCCTGCTGTACCGCCTGGCCAAATCGCTATGACCGCCCGCAGCCACCCCGGAGGTGCCCGATGACTGCCAGCGCCTGGTTTGCCCTGTCGCTGCTGGTGCTGGCGGCGGGTGTGGCCTTGCTCGGCATTGCCGGCTGGGTGCGCAGCCATCGCGAGCACCGCACCTCGGCCACATTGAAGACCGCCCTGCAGCCGCGCGACGACGCGCGCGACACCGAAGCCACGCGCCGCGACTCGCTGGGCTGGATCGAGCGCTTCGGCCGCTCGCTCAGTGGCGGCCGCCTGGAGGCGGCGCTGCTGGCCAACGAGGACAAGCTGCTGCTGGACCTGGCCGGCTGGAACACGCGCCGTGGCACCGCCATCTATCTCGGCCTGCGCCTGCTGCTTGCGCTGCTGGTGCTGGCCCTGGCACTGGCGTTCAGCAGCGCGCACGGACTGGCCCGGGTGATGGTGGTGATCGGGGCGCTGGCGGCCGGGCTGCTGCTGCCCAAGTTCGTGCTGTCGTCGTGGGTCAAGCGCCGCCGCCGCGCAGTCGAGAACGAGCTGCCCCTGCTTATCGACCTGCTGCGCCTGCTGCAGGGCGTGGGCTTCAGCATGGACCAGAGCCTGCAGACGCTGGGCGACAAGCTGCGCGATGCGCTGCCGGTGCTGGGCGGCGAACTGCAGGAGGCCAATGTGGCCTATACCCACGGCCGTACCCGCGCACAGTCACTGCGGCGGTTGAGCGAGGTCTACGCCGATGACGACCTGGCCAGCCTGATGCAGCTGATCCTGCAGGTGCATGCGCATGGCGGCGCGGTGCAGGAACCGCTGCGCCAGTTCAGCCTCCGCCTGCGCGAACAGCGCCGCAACGCGTTGAAGGAGAAGGTCGGCAAGCTGTCGGTGAAGATGACCGTGGTGATGATGCTGACCCTGTTGCCGGCGTTGATGCTGGTGCTTGCCGGTCCAGCGCTGGTCGCGCTGGCCACCACCCTGTCCAAGATGGGATCGCCCTGATGCCTGCCCTGCGCACCACCGCCCTGTTGCTTGCCGTCGCCCTCGCCGCCCTGGCCAGCGGCTGCGCCTCGACCACTCCGAAGTACGTGCGGGCGCCCAGCCTTGCGCCACCGGAACCGGACCCGCAGGACAGCCGCAACGCGTATCTGGAACTGATCGAGCGCATGCAGCAGCAGGGCGCCTGGTACGCCTCGCTGGCCCATGTGGACGCATTCCGCCAACGCTACGGCGATCGCCCGGCCCTGCGCCTGTTGCAGGCCGACGCGCTGCGCGAGACCGGCCAGTCCGACGCCGCAGCCGCGCTGTACCGCGAGCTGTCCAGCGGACCGCAGGCGGCCGCCGCCGCGCATGGGCTGGGCCTGATCGCCGCACGCCACGATGACGACGGCGGCGCCGAACGGGCCTTGGCGCGCGCGACCGAGTTGCAGCCCTTGAACACCGACTACCTGGGTGACCTGGGCTATGCACGGCTGCGTGCCGGCCAGTTCGACCAGGCCCGCGAGCCGCTGGCCAAGGCGCTGGAACTCTCGCCCGGTAACGCCAAGGCCACTGCCAACCTCGCGCTCTGGGCGGTACTCCGTGGCGACGCCGCCACCGCAGAGCGTTTGTCGGTGCAGGCCAACCTCACCGAAGAAACGCGGCGCAGCATCCAGCAGCAGGCCCAGCAGATCCGCACACGCCTGCAGCAGCGCCAGGCCGCTGCCAGCGTCAACGCCCACGGGGCGGCGCGCACTGCCAGCGAAGGCAGCGGACGCGCGCCCGCCAGCACGCGGCTGGCGGCAGAACCGCAACGCGACCCACCCGACCCGCGCAATCCACAGCGGCTGCCAGCGTCGATGCTGGAACGCTTCAGCGCCACCGATCACCCGACCGGAAGCACACCATGACCGCGATGCGCCTGACCCGACGCCTGTTGCCTGTGCTGTCCTGCGTGCTTGTTGCCGGTGCCGTGCAGGCACAGCAGCCGCCCTTGACCGGACAGATGCTCGGCGGCCCGTCGCCGTCGGCAGCGGCCACCGCGCCGATGCAGGCCGAGCCGCTGCCCACCGTGGAGCTGCCCGCGCCGACCGGCAGGAGGGTGGCGCCACCGGCAACCGTCGCAACTGACGTCGCCCCCCTGCCGCCGGCACCGCGCACGCGCCTGCAGAGCGGCGAGGCCACCCGCAACCTGTTCCGCCTGCAGGCATCCGGGCAGCACGCTGGCCAGCGCCTGCCGATCCTGGGTGACCAGGCCACGTTGAGCTATGCGCGGTACCTGAAGAGTTTTGAGCACGAGATCCCGGACTTCTTTGAGACCGATGTTGCCCGGTCCAAGGACGCCGCTTCCTCCGGACGCTGAGGTCGGTCATGAGACGCGCACGCCAGTTCAGCTTCAGCCGCCCGCGCGGCGGCATGTCGGTCACGATGATGCTGGTCATGCTGGCGCTGCTGGCCATGCTGGGCCTGGTCGAGATCGGCTACCTGTTCTGGGCCGAGCGTGATGCGCAGAAAGTGGCCGACCTGGCGGCGCTGGCCGGCGCACAGCGGCTGGAGCTGTGCACCGCGGACAACAGCGACAACAGCGCGGCCCGGCAGAACGCACTGACCCAGAACAGGTTCGCCGGCACCCTGCAGATCCGCTGCGGCAACTGGAGCGCCAGCCGGAGCACCGGCAACCGCTTCGTTGCCAGCGTCGATGCCAGCAACCCGCGCAATGCGGTCCAGGTGATCGCCGAGCGCAGCGTGCTGCCGTTCTTCGGCCAGAATGCCAGCCTGCCCACCGTAAGCGTGCAGGCAGTGGCTCGCCGCGCCGAGCCCACGGCGGTGTTCGCGGTCGGTTCGCAGCTGCTGCGCACCAATGGCGATTCGGTGCTGCTGTCCACCCTGCGCCTGGTCGGCCTGGACGTCACCAATGCCACCGTGCTGTCCTATGACGGCCTGGCGCAGGCCAACGTCACCCCTTCGGGCCTGTTGAAGGCCCTCAACATCCCGGTCAGCGCCAACCTCAGCGTGGCTGACTTCAACCGCCTGCTGTCGGTCAACAAGGTTTCGCTGGCGCAGCTGGTCGATGCCACCGCCACCGTGGTCGGCCGCGACTCCACGGTGGGCGCGCAGCTGCGCGCCCTGTCCGACCTGGTGGCCACCCAGCTGGACATCAACAAGCTCAACATCGTGCTTGGCAGCCAGTCCGGCGGCGGTGGCCTGTTCGCCGAGGTCGTCTCGCCTGACGGCACCGTCGGCAGCGCACTGGAATCACAGATCAACGTGCTCAACCTGATCAACACCGCGATCTCCATCGCCAACGACGGCAACGGCGTGGCAGTCAAGGGACTGGACCTGCTGGGCATCAAGATCCAGGCCGGCGTGGTCGAACCGCCGTCGATCGCCATCGGCGGCGTCGGCAGCCGTGCCTACAACGCGCAGGTCCGGCTGCTGGCGGACGTGGACAGCAACAACCTGTTCGCGCTGGGGCCGCTGCTGAATCTGCTCGGCACCCGCCTGCATCTGCCGCTGCACGTCGATATCGCCAACGGCATGGGCACGCTGACCGGCATCCAGTGCGGCGCAAGTCCCCCCAGGGCGACGATCCAGGTGGACGCGTCGGTACTGCGCGCCTGCGTCGGCAATGTCGACCCTGCGCAGCGCTTTTCCAAGGCCAATGTCTGCGACGCCACCCTGCAGAACGAACAGTTGCTGAAGCTGCTGGGCCAGCCATTGATCAACGACAGGATCACCCTGCCCGCCCTGACCAGCTCGCAGAACCTGACCCTGGCCGCTGGCGAAACCGGATCCACCCGGATCAATCCGCTCGCGGTCGGTGACGCGGTCTCCGGCCTGGTCAACGAACTGCTGCGCGTGCTGTCGGGCATGCTCAGCTCGCCCAAGCAGGGCATGAGCGCCAATGACACCGCCAAGGCGCTGGCCGACCGCTACCTGCAGGCGGCGTTCCCGCCCAACACCCGCTACGACGTCGACAAACTGATTCCCCTGCTGCGCGATGGCGATCCCAGCAAGCAGCTGGCGCCGCTCAACAGCTGGACCGTGCCGGGGGGACTGCCGTATGCGTGCGGGCTGCTGAACCTGACCACCTGCCACAAGGATGGCCCGGTCTGGGATGCGCTGAAGGTGACGGTGACCGGCCAGGGCCTGGGCGTCCTCGACGGGCTGCTGGGCTCGCTGGTCGGCGGCCTGCTGATCAACCGCTGCGACAGCCTGCTCGGCAACCTGATCGACTACAACGGCTGCGTGCGCAACAACCTGGCGTCGTACATCCAGACCGCACCGGCCGGCTTCCTCGATGGCGCCGGCGGCAGTGGCGTCGCCAACCCCGACGGCAGTGTCAGTTGCAGCGGGCTGCTGTGCGCGCTGCTGAAGCCGATCCTGGCCGCACTGCGGCCGGTGCTCAACAGCGTCGGCACCCTGCTGACCAACCTGCTGGCCAGCGTGCTTGGCCTGGAACTGGGCCGGACCGACGTCAACGTGCAGTCGATCCAGTGCAGCGCCGCACAGCTGGTCTACTGAAATCGAGCCGTGACGGGCGCCCTTGGCGGCGCCCGCGCCCATGCTAGACTCCCGGCGGGGAACCACCTTCAACTCAACCCACACTCATCCGTGGATGGTCTAGACATGCGAGAAACTTCAGGGGGCGCGGTCTTCGCCCGGTCCGCGCGCAGCGCGGCAGTGCTGGCCGTGGCGATGATGCTGGTGGCACCGGCGGCGATGGCGGCCCGTGGCGACCGTGAGGCGGCCGCCGAACCGGCGCGCAGCGCGCCGGTGGTGCGCAACACCGTGGACGAGCTCAAGCAGTTGATGGATTCGCGCCAGCTGACCGAGCTGCGCACCACCTACAACGGCAACTACGGCGCCAGCCTGCTGTTCAATGCCAACACCCTGACCTACTACGTCGCCCTGTTCCAGGAGAAGAACTTCTGGCGCGTGATCAAGACCGACGCGGTGGACAACGCCGAGCGTGTCTATCGCACCTTCGCGCAGCAGTCCGAACAGCTGGCCCAGGTCTACATCGACACCACCCGCCTTGAAGCGGGCAAGCGCTACACCGAGCGCCTGGTGGCGTACAACGAGGAACGCCTGCGCACCCTGCAGCAGGAAATGGAACAGCAGCAGGCGCAGTCGGCACAGGTCAGTGCCGCCCTGCAGCAGGCCCAGCAGCAGGCGGTCAGCCTCAGCACCGACGTGCAGAGCACCAACAGCCAGCTGGACGCCCTGCAGCGCCGCATCCAGATCCTGCAGGCCGAACAGGGCAACCCGGAGCTGAGCCTGCCCAAGCCGGACAGCCTGCCCGCACCGGCCGCGGCCAGCGACGGTCGCTGAGACCTGCGCTCACGGCATTGCACACGACGGCGCCCCAGGGCGCCGTTGTTGTTTCCGGCATGTTCGCGCCACCGCCTCATCGGCAGGCGTCATGCACCGCGTCATCCCATTGCCGGCGCTGCATGAAGTCGGTGCGTCGGCGCTTGAGCAGCGCCTGCTCGCGGTGGCGCCGCGCGCGCTGGCAGGCCACCGCATCCGAACTGATCGTGATCAACGCGCCCCGGGCCCGCGTCGCACGCCGCGGCCGGGCGGACGCCTTCGGTACCGGAACCACTGGAGCCGCAGCGCCGCGGGACAGTGACTGCTCTGCCGGCACGTCCCAGCGCCACGCCGCACGCCCCTGGCAGGGCGTCTGCTGGTAGACCGGATGCGGTCCGTCCACGCATTTGTAGACAAGGGTCTGGGCCGGCGCGGCCATGGGCAGCAGCAGGCACAGCATCAGCGACCATCGCATGGCAGGCGTCCTGCGTTCCTGTGGCGGGTTGCGCTCATCCTCGGCACGTGGCACCGGTCCCGCCAGAGCGATACGCGTCACATCCGCTGCAATCCGCCACAGCGGTGCAAGTCCCTCGCCCGCGTCTGCGCTGTACTGCCGGAGGCACCGGCAGCCGCCGATGCCTTCCCTCCCTTCCGCCAAGGAACCTTCAATGAGCAACTTCGTCACCGTCGCCGACGGCGCCCGCATCTTCTACAAGGATTGGGGTACCGGCCAGCCGATCGTGTTCGCCCACGGCTGGCCGCTGTCTGCCGATGCCTGGGACCCGCAGATGCTGTTCATGGGCCAGAACGGCTTCCGCGTGATCGCCCACGACCGTCGCAGCCACGGTCGCTCCAGCCAGACCTGGGATGGCAACAACATGGACACCTACGCCGACGACCTGGCGGCGGTGATCGAGGCGCTGGACCTGAAGGACGCGATCCTGGTCGGCCATTCCACCGGTGGCGGTGAAGTGGCCCATTACATCGGCCGCCACGGCAGCAAGCGCGTGGCCAAGGTGGTCCTGGTCGGCGCGGTGCCGCCGCTGATGCTGAAGACCGATGCCAACCCGGCCGGCACGCCGCTGGACGTCTTCGACGGCATCCGCAAGGGCACCGGGGGCGACCGCTCGCAGTTCTTCAAGGACCTGACCACCCCGTTCTTCGGCGCCAACCGTGATGGCAACAACGTCACCCAGGGCATGCGTGATGCGTTCTGGCTGCAGGGCATGCTCGGTGGCGTCAAGGGCCAGTACGACTGCGTGCACGAATTCTCGGAAGTGGACTACACCGAGGACCTGAAGAA
>NZ_JAJNOF010000022.1:0-40837 GCF_027854495.1 Stenotrophomonas sp. PI_27 | reverse complement strand
ACCGGCGGCCAGGGTGATGCTGGAGGCGCTGGCCTGGATCTGGCTGACGATCTGGGTCAGCTGGGTGACGGTGGTGTTGGCATCGTCACGCATGCGGGCGAATACGCCGTTGAACTGGCCCTCCATGCGCGTGGTCAGGTCGCCGGCGGCGATCGACTGCAGCAGCTGCGAGAGCTGGCCCAGGTTGCCGTCGGCAACCTGCATCATGGTGTTGAGGTGCTCGATCATCAGCTTGAAGTCATGCTGGAAACGCTGGGCATCGCCACGCTGGCTGAAGTCGCCTGCGGCGGCCGCCGCAGCCAGCTGCTGGATCTGCGAATTGATCGCCAGCAGGCTGGCCTTGGCTGCGTCCATCGATTCGTGCAGGATCGCGCGGCTGCCGGGCAGGCGGCGTGCATCCGGGGCGAGGTTGCCGATTGCGTACTGGTTGAGTACTTCAATGGCATCGACGATTGCATCGAGGTGTTCGAAGATCACCGTATTGATGCCGTTGGCCAGCTGGCCATACACGCCCGGGAAATCCTCCGGAATGCGGTGGCTGATGTCCGGGCCGGCGTGCATCTGCGCCATCAGCTGGGTCTGCTCGCTGAAGCGGCGCAGCATCGTGGTCATCTCGGCGGTCGCCGCGAGCATCTTGCCGGCTTCGTCCTTGCTGGTGGCGTGGGTGCTGACGCTGAGGTCACCCCGGGCGACGGCCTGGATGGCATGCACGGCCTTGCCGAGCGGGCCGGTCACCGCGCGCGAGATGACCGTGGCCAGTGCGGCCGCCACCAGCGACAGC
This sequence comes from Stenotrophomonas sp. PI_27, assembly GCF_027854495.1. Classification (NCBI taxonomy): domain Bacteria; kingdom Pseudomonadati; phylum Pseudomonadota; class Gammaproteobacteria; order Lysobacterales; family Lysobacteraceae; genus Stenotrophomonas; species Stenotrophomonas sp. PI_27. Next base: position 40,056 of record NZ_JAJNOF010000022.1, on the reverse strand, counting down.
AGCACCACGCAGGCAATGATGGCGATCATGCTGGTGCGATGGGTGGCGTTGGCGTCGGCAATCTTGCCGTCCATCTGCCCGGCGATGTGCGTGCCCAGGGCCTTCATGGCGGCGAACAGGTCACGCCGGGCCGGGCGCGACTGCTCGTCGGAGATCTGCTGTGCCAGCACGCCATCGCCCGCGGCCACGGCTTCGCGCATGGCTTTGTTGGCGGCGAAATAGCGATCCAGCTGCGCGCTGGCGGCGCGATACAGTTCACGCTCCTTGGCCAGCGCCGGCAGCGCGGCATAGGCGGCCAGCTCGTCATGCACGCCCTTGGCGGTGTCGTCCATGCGCTTGGTGTAGTCGGCCACCTTGTCCGGCTGGTCCAGCATGCTCAGCAGCGCCAGTTCGTAGGTGCGGAACTCGCCCAGCTGCGAGCGCGCTTCGCCCAGGTGCTGTACCGAAGGGATGTCGTTGCCGGCCATCTCGCGCAGCTGCGCGTTGGCCTCGCTGAGGCGCAGCAGGGCGAACGCACCGAGGACCAGGGTCATCAGGGTGGTGAGGGTGAACCCGAGGGCCAGCTTGCGGGCGATGGGCAGATCGTGGAACCACTTCATGCAGGGTGCTCCAGGTGGGCAGAGTACCGGCGACGGTGCGCCGGATCGGGGGTGGTTGCAGAGCGAACGGGGGTGCCCGGTGGGGTTCGGTGACGACCGTCATTGCGAAATAACGGCGCCGTCCGCGCGGACTTTATGGACGCAGATCACATTCGGTTGCGTAGGGATGACAGCGCGAAAGCGTTGCGGCGCCGGGGTTTCGCTTGGATGCGGTGGTTGCAGCCGCAACCATCGTGTCGACGGAGTTCACAGAAGGGATCGGCCCAGGCTGGAATGGCGCGCGCAAACAAAAACCGCCGCCCCGAGGGGCGGCGGTTCAGTGCACGCTTGCTGTGTAGATCAGGCGGCCTGCGGTACCCGCAGCGAGCGCACCAACCCACCGATGTCGACGATCAGTGCGACGCGGCCGTCGCCCAGGATGGTGGCGCCGGACACCCCGCCGATGCGGCGGTAGTTGTTCTCGATGTTCTTCACCACCACCTGCTGCTGGCCGACCAGCTCGTCCACTTCCAGCGCGATCTTCTGGCCATCGCCTTCGACCACCACCACCAGCGATTCGCTGCCGGGTGCGCGATTGCCGTAGCCGTAATACTCGCTCAGCGACAGGATCGGCAGGTACTCGCCACGGACCCGCAGCACGCGGCCTTCGCCGGCCATGCTGCGGATGTCCTCGGCCTGCGGCTGCAGGGCTTCCAGCACGTAGGCCAGCGGCAGGATCAGGGTTTCGCCGGCCACTGCCACGGTCATGCCGTCGAGGATGGCCAGGGTCAGTGGCAGGCGGATCAGCGTGCGGGTGCCGGCGCCGAGGCTGCTTTCGATCTGGACTTCGCCGCCCAGTGCCTGGATGTTGCGACGGACCACGTCCATGCCGACGCCACGCCCGGAGAGGTCGGTGACCGCATCGGCGGTGGAGAAGCCGGGCTGGAAGATCAGGTCCCAGACCTGCGAATCGGTCGGGTTGTCCGGCACGGCCAGGCCGCGCTCGGTGGCCTTGGCCAGGATCTTGGCGCGATCCAGGCCGCGGCCATCGTCGCTGACCTCGATGACGATGTGGCCGCCCTGGTGCGAGGCTGCCAGCGTGATCGTGCCGGTCTCGTCCTTGCCCGCACCGCGACGCACGTCGGGCATTTCCAGGCCGTGGTCGATCGAGTTGCGCACCAGGTGCACCAGCGGATCGGCGATCTTCTCGATCAGTCCCTTGTCCAGTTCGGTGCCTTCGCCGACGGTGCGCAGGCGCACCTGCTTGCCGAGGCGGCTGGAAAGGTCGCGGACCAGGCGCGGGAAGCGGCGGAACACCGCATCGACCGGCAGCATGCGCACGCCGATCACCGCTTCCTGCAGGTCGCGGGTATTGCGTTCAAGCTGGTCCAGGCCGGCGAACAGGCTTTCGGCGTGGACCGGGTCCAGCGCATGCGAGACCTGCTTGAGCATGGCCTGGGTGATGACCAGCTCGCCGACCAGGTTGATCAGCGCATCGACCTTGTCGACGCTGACGCGGATCGAGGTCTCCGCTTCCTGGCTGTTGCCACCGCTGGCAGCAGGCGCGGCCGCAGTGGGGGGCGCCGCGGCCGCTGCCGGCGCAGGGGCGGCGGCAGGAGCCTGGGTGGCCAGGCTCGGCGGCGCGGCCGGACGGATGTCCAGCTCGCAGTCGTCCAGCACCCACGCGAAGGTGTCTTCGATCTTGCTGCGCGGCACCTTGCCGACCAGGCCGAGGTCCCACGCCAGGTGGGCTTCGAGCGGGTCGAGCTGGGCGAAGCCAGGCAGGCGCTCCATGCGCGCGGCGACCTGCAGCGAGCCGAGGTGTTCGAGCTCGCGGATGATGCGCAGCGGGTCGTTGCCGCTCATGAACAGCGACGGCGCCGGAGTGAAGCCGATCTGCCAGGCTTCCGGCGTATCGTCCACCTTGGCGGCCGGCGCCGGGGTGCTCGCTGCGGCCTGCCCGGACAGCACTGCCTCCAGGCGCGCCTTCACTGCGGAAACTGCGGCCGGATCGGCGGCTTGGCCATGTTCGGCCTCGCGCAGCAGGGCACGCAGCACGTCCACCGAGGACAGCATCGCGTCAACGGCATGGCCTTCCAGCGCCCGCTTGCCGGCGCGCAGCTCATCGAGCAGCGTCTCCAGCACGTGGGTCAGTCCGGCGATGGCATCGAAGCCGAAGGTGCCGGCGCCGCCCTTGATCGAGTGGGCGGCGCGGAACACCGAATTGATGATCTCCGCGTCCTGCTGCCCCGATTCCAGGGCCAGCAGGCCAGCCTCCATCGCGTCGAGGCCTTCGCGGCTCTCCTCGAAGAAGGTGGCGTGGAAGCGTTGCAGGTCCATGCTCATGGCAGTGGTGGTCCGGAAGCGAAGAGGGGGAGCGGCGCCGGGCGATCAGCCCAGCACTTTCTGCACGGTGGCGACCAGCTGTTCGGGATTGAATGGCTTGACCAGCCAGCCCGTGGCGCCGGCGGCCTTGCCTTCGGACTTCTTGTCGGCAGCCGATTCGGTGGTCAGCATCAGCAGCGGGGTGAACTTGTAGTCCGGCAGCTGGCGCAGTTCACGGATCAGCGCGATGCCGTCCATGTTCGGCATGTTGACGTCGGTGACCACCGCATTGAAGCGCTGGCCCTTGGCGCGACCGAGCGCGACCGCGCCGTCTTCGGCTTCTTCGACGGCAAAACCGGCCGAGGTGAGGGCGAAGGACACCATCTGGCGCATCGACGCCGAATCGTCCACCACCAAGATACGTGCGCTCATGCAGCGTTCTCCACAGATTTCAGGTTGTCATGGGTTACGTCCAGGCCCAGGGCCTGGGTGACGCCCAGCAGGCGCGCGGCGTCACGGAAGGTTGCGGTGCAACCGTGGAAGCCGGTGCCCAGGCCTGCCTCGCGGCGGGCCTGCACGAATGCACACAGCACCTGCACGGCGGCGGTGTGGATGCGTGCGACCTGGCTGGCATCCAGGGTCAGCTCGCCTGCCTGCTCCAGCAGTGGGGCGAGGCGGTTCTTGAGCTCGGCGGTGCTCTCGATGCCGAGATCCCCACCCAGTTCGACAGTGCTCATCGTTGCTCCGGACAAACGGTTCCGTGATCCATAACGGCACCCCGGCAGGGTTCTTTAGCGGAATCGACGCGGGGCGTCGATGCGGTCGCTGTTGAAAAGGGGACGGAGGGGATTAAGTCGCAAGCGACCTGGCTCTACCGCAGCCCCCTCGGCAGCGGCGACCGCGCAGTGGGGACGTAAGGTGTTGATCCAACGTATCAACTCCTTGCGTCCCCGACAGGCACCGCTTCGGCGCAAAGCGCCGAGCCACTTGCGACTTAATCCCCTCCGTCCCCTTTTTCTGCTCAGCTCAACAGGCGGGTGGCGTCAAGCAGGATCATCGGCCGTTGGCTGACGCGGGCGACGCCGCGGAACAGGTCGTTGGAGATCTGGCAGATGCGCGCGGTGTCGGGCGGCTCAATCTGCGAATCGGTGAGGTTGGCGACATCCTCCACCGCAGACACGCGCAGGCCGATGGTCTCGCCGTCCTCCTCCAGCACGACGATGCGGGTCTGGGCGTCGTCTTCTGCCGCCGCGGCGCCCAGGTGCAGGCCGAGGTCCATCACCGGCACGACCTGGCCGCGCAGGTTCATGATGCCGAGCATGGCCGGCGCAGTGCCACGCAACGGCAGCAGTGGCACCGGCAGCACGACCTCCTGGACCTTCAGCAGTTCCAGCGCGTAGGCCTGGGTGCCGCAGCGCAGGCGCAGCCAGCGCGAGGTGCGTTCGCCGGCCCGGCGGTTCTGTGGATGCGGGCTGTGGGCTGGCTGGTGCGCCTGCGCCTGCAGTTCCTGCCAGGTGCTGGGGCGGTTGCCCGTGGGCGCGTCCATGGCCACGCGCGGTGGTGGTGCGGCGGCCGCCCGTGCCACTGGGGGCGGCGCGGGACGTGCGGCAGGTGCCGACACCGGTGCTGCGATCACGGCCGGGGCGGGCACAGGGACGTCCTCGCCTTCGGCAGCGGCCTCGAACGCGGCCTGCAGCCCGGGGCTGTCGGTGTGGGCGAGGCGATGGCTGTCTGCGGGATCGGTCTCGTAGATCACTTCGTCCGGCAGATCGTCCCAGGTCGGCTCCGGGCCGGCCTGCACAGCGGCGGCGGGGGCAGGCGCGGTTTCGTGGAGGACGTCGGCTGACAGGTCATCCCAGGTCGGCTCGCGTTCGCTGGCCGCAGCGCTCGCCGCGGCGGCGTCGGTGCCAACGGAGGCGGCGGCCGTCTCGAAGGCGGCGTCCAGCGCGGCGTGGTCCTCGCACGGCGGAGCGGCGGCGGTTCCGGTTTCGTAGATCACGTCGGCGGGCAGGTCGTCCCAGGTCGGCTCGCGTTCGCTGGCCGCAGCGCTCGCCGCGGCGGCGTCGGCGCCGACGGAAGCGGCCGCCGTCTCGAAGGCGGCGTCCAGCGCGGCGTGGTCTTCGCTCGTCGGGGCGGCGGCGGTTCCGGTTTCGTAGATCACGTCGGCGGGCAGATCGTCCCAGGTCGGCTCGCGTTCGGGGAGCGCTGCGTGCGCCGCGCCTGCCTCGGCGCCACCGGGCGGCGGTTCGGCCGACGCAGCCGGGGCGATCGCCTCGCCCAGCAGCTCGTCCAGGTAGTCGTCGAGGACGCCGGTGCTGTTCATGCGGCCTGCTCCAGGGCGCGGGCATCCTCGCCGAGGATCCAGTTCAATGCGCGGCGGTAGGCGGCCAGGCCGCGGCCCGGATAGTCCTCGCCGACGCTCGGCAGGGTCAGGCCGGCGGCATTGCTGATGCGGGTGTCGATCGGAATCGCGTCTTCCCACACGCGGTTGCCATGGCGGTCCTGCATGGTGCGCAGCGTCTCGTTGCCGGCGCGGGTGCGGCGGTCGAACAGGGTCGGCAGGATCGAGATCGGCAGCGGGCGGCGGCGCGAACGCTCGACCATCTCGCCGGTGCGGACCATCCCATCCAGGCCGTGCAGGGCCAGCGGCTCGGCCTGGGTCGGGATGACCAGGCGGTCGGCAGCGGCCAGGGCATTGATCATCAGCAGGCCGAGGGTAGGTGCGCAGTCCAGCAGAATGTAGTCGTGCTGCCCCTGGTGGCGGGCCAGCGCGTTCTGCAGCGCCAGGCCGAGGCCGGGCTGGTTGGCGCTGCGGCGCTCCAGCGTGGCCAGCGCCGATTGCGCGCAGACGTAGTCCAGGCCCTGGATGTTGCTGGCATGGCACAGGCCGGACAGGTCCGCCGGCGGCGTGCCGAACAGTTCCAGCACGCCGGCCGGCGGCGGATCCACCGGCACGCCGAAGGCGCGGCTGAGCGAGGCATGTGGATCGAGGTCGATCAGCAGCACGCGATGGCCGAGGGCGGCCAGTCCGCGGCCGAGGGCGAGGGTGGTGGTGGTCTTGCCGACTCCGCCCTTCTGGTTGGCGACAGCCCAGATGCGCATCGGATTACTCCTTCATTGCCGGGGGAACGGCGGCGCCGACGCGGCTGCCAGCCGGCACCGGCGGCAACTTCACCGGTGCGATGGGGGAGGTGGGGGCGCTGGCCGGAGTTGCGGCGGCCTGTTCGGTGTCGGTGCTGCCGGTGGCGCCAGTGGCGGCGTTCAGGCGCTGGCCGAGCGGGTCCACCGAATGCGAGGTGTCGGCCAGGATGATGACCATCACCCGGCGGTTGCGGTTGCGGCCCTGCGCGCTGTCGTTCTCTTCGCGGGGCCGGAACTGGCCGTAGCCGACCATCGCCAGCCGCGAGGGCTGCACGCCCTGGTCGGCGAACAGGTGCACCACGCTGGCGGCGCGTCCGGCCGACAGCTCCCAGTTGGACGGGAAGGTGGCGGTGGCGATCGGCACGTTGTCGGTGTGGCCTTCCACGCGCACGCTGTTGGGAACATCGCGCAGCACGTCGGCGAGGCTGGACAGGGTCTGCCGCGCGTGCACGTCCAGCGCGGCCGAACCGGTGGGGAACAGGATGTCGCTGTTGATCTCGACTTCGATCCACAGTTCGGTACGGCGCACGCTGATCATGCCGCGGTCGATCAGCGGCGCCAGCGCGGCGGTGAGGCGATCGGCGATCGTGTTGAGCTGGCGCTCGGCACGGGCGATCTGCTCCTGGTTGTGCACCGACACCGGCATGCGCATCTGCGAGGCCATCGACGGCAGCAGCGTCGGGTCGTGCGAGGGCGCCGGCGCCGATGGGCCGATCTTGGTGCCGGACTTGATCACCGACGGGCTGTCCCAGCCGCCGCCCTGCACCTGCTTGTTGCCCACCTGCACCGGATTGATGGTGCGCGGCGCACCGCCGAAGGCATCGGTCAGCGCGTCGGCCATGATCCGGTACTTGCCCTCGTTCACCGAGGAGATCGCGTACATGACCACGAAGAAGGCGAGCAGCAGCGTCATCAGGTCGGCATAGGGGATCGCCCATGCTTCGTGGTTGGCGTGCTCTTCGTGGTGCTTGCGGCGGGCCATGTCAGTGCAGGAAGCCGGAGAGGTTGGTTTCGATGTTGCGCGGGTTTTCGCCCTGGGCGATCGAGATCAGGCCTTCGATGACCATCTCGCGGTCGCGCGTGTTGTGCGAGATCACGCTCTTGAGCTTGGCAGCGATCGGCAGGAACAGCAGGTTGGCCGAGGCGATGCCGTAGATCGTTGCGGTGAACGCGGCGGCGATGCCGTGGCCGAGCTTGCTTGGGTCAGCCAGGTTCTTCATCACCGCGATCAGGCCGAGCACGGCGCCGATGATGCCAAGGGTGGGGGCGTAGATGCCCATCGCCTCGAACACCTTGGCGCCAGCCTGGTCCTGGTGTTCCTGGCTGCCCAGTTCGATCTCCAGCATGTGCCGCATCGATTCGGGCTCGACGCCGTCCACCAGTAGCTGCAGGCCCTTGCGCAGGAACGGGTCCTGCTGCGCTTCCACCTGCGATTCCAGGCCCAGCAGGCCCTGGCGGCGGGCGATGTTGCTCCACTCGACGATCTGCTGGATCAGCTCGCGGCGGTCGCTGTGCGGGGGGCGCACGACCCAGCGCACGATCTTGAACGCATGCTTGAACACCGCCGGCGAGGTGTGCAGCAGGATCGCGGCAACGGTGCCGACGATGACGATCACGAACGCCGCAGGCGACCACAGGGACGCCAGGCCGGCGCCCTTGAGGATGCTGCCGCCGACCAGCGAGGCCAGGGCGAGAAAGAGTCCAATGAGGCTGAGTCTATCCATGGATCCGGTATCGGCTTGTATGAATGGGACTTGAGACACCGGTAGATCGCGTAACGACGGTAGTCACAGTTTTCCGGGCGCCGGGCTTGGCCCGGCGGGCGTCAGCGCAGGCCGTCCACATCCAGGATCAGCGCCATGCGACCATCGCCGATCAAGGTTGCACCGGCGTAACCGCGCAGGCCGCGCAGGGCCTTCGGCAATGGCTTGATGACCACTTCCTCGCGCCCGCGGACCTGGTCCACGACCAGGCCGAAGCGCGCTTCACCGGCCTGCAGCACGACGATGGTCAGCAGGGTCGACGTGGCGGGCGTCACATCCAGCCACTGGCGGAGATCGACCAGCGGCAGGGTGTGCGAACGGCGGTCGAGCACGGCGCGGCCATCGAACCAGCCCAGTGACGTGCCAGGCGCGTGCAGCACTTCCATCACGCGCGCCAGCGGCAGCGCATAGACGTCTTCGCCGGCCTGCACCAGCAGCGTCGGCAGGATCGCCAGGGTGAGCGGCACGCGGATCAGGAAGCGGCTGCCACGGCCCAGTTCCGACTGGATCTGGATCTGCCCGCTGAGTTCGCGGATGCGCGACTGCACCACGTCCATGCCGACGCCACGGCCGGAGATGTCAGTGACCTGCTGCTTGGTCGAGAAGCCCGGCAGGAACACCAGGTGCAGGCACTCCTCGCTGCTCAGGCGGGCGGCGGCTTCGGGATCGATCAGGCCCTTCTCGCGCGCCTTCGCACGCAGCTTTTCCGGATCAATGCCGGCGCCATCGTCCTGCACCTCGATGCTGACGTAGTCACCTTCCTGCTGCGCCGACAGCCGCACGTGGCCCATTCGCGGCTTGCCCTGTGCTTCGCGCAGGTCGGGCATTTCCACGCCATGGTCGATGGCGTTGCGGACCAGGTGCACCAGCGGGTCGGCCAGGGCCTCGACCAGGTTGCGGTCGAGTTCGGTCTCGGCGCCGATCAACTCCAGGTCCACTTCCTTCTTCAGCGAGCGGGCGACATCGCGGGCGACCTTGGGAAAGCGCGAGAACACCTTGCCCACCGGCTGCATGCGGGTGCGCATCACCGCCGACTGCAGGCGCGCGGTGGCGATGTCCAGGGTGGACACGGCGCGGTCCAGCTCCTCGTCGCGCAGGCGGGCACGCAGGGTCTTGAGCCGGTTGCGTGACAGCACCAGTTCGCCGATCAGATTGACGATCGCATCCAGGCGCTTGGTGTCCACGCGCACGGTATGTTCCGCCTCGGCCAGTGGTTTGGCAGCCGGCTTGGGCGCCGGCGCCGGTGCGGCCGCCGGGCGTGGGGCAGCGAGCGGCGCCGACGCAGCGGCAGGCCTGGCGCCGGGTGCGGCGCCACCGTGCAGCTGGTCGAGCAGGGCTTCGAATTCGTCTTCGCTGATCAGCCCGTCGTCGGCCTTCTTGGCCGGTGCGACCGCGGTCGGGGCGTTGCCGCCGTGCAGCTGGTCAAGCAGGGCTTCGAATTCGTCGTCGGTGATCAGGTCACTGCTACCGGCTGCAGGAGCGGCGGCGACAGGCGCCGCCGCGGTGCCACCGTGCACATCGAACTGGGCGATCAGGTCCGGCGGTGCATAGCCCGGTTCGGTGCCGGACGACACGGCGTCCAGCATCGACTGCAGGTAGTCCAGCGATTGCTGCGCGGCGTCGAAGTGGTGCGCCTGCAATACGGCCTGGCCGGCGCGCGCGGCGCCCAGCGCTTCCTCAGCAGCGTGGCACAGCTCGACCATCGCGGTGACGCCAAGGAAGCCGGCGCCACCCTTGAGCGTGTGGTAGCCGCGGAACACCGCGTTCAGCTGTTCGCCGTCCTGCGGTGCCTGCTCCAGCGACACCAGCTGTTCGCCGAGGCGATCCAGGATTTCCTGTGCCTCGATGATGAAATCGGCAGTGATGTCGTCGGATACCGCGCTCATGCTTACAGCCCCAGATCCGACAACAGGTCGTCGGCGTCGTTCTGCGAGACCGCGTGGCGGTCCAGTCCCTTCAGTGCCGGCCCGGCCAGTTCCGGGTCGGTGCGATGCTGTTCCGGCGGCAGGCCGAGCGCGCCGAAGCCTTCGTGCACGCGGCGGACGATGCCGACCACGCGACGGATGATCTGCCCGGTCAGGTCCTGGTAGCTCTGGGTCAGGGCGATCTCGGTCAGGTTGTGGCGGATGCGCTCGAGCTGTGCGTCCTGGCCCGGCTGCAGGCCTTCGGCGCGCAGCTGCTCGGTCAGGCTGCGGCATTCCTCGGCCAGGTCCAGGGTGCGGTGCGTGGCCTGTTCGGTCATCGCCACCACATGGTCCAGGCGTGCGCAGGCATCGTCCAGTTCACCGGCCTCGCTGGGCACGGTCGGCAATTCGCCCAGGGCCTGCCCGAGCTCGCGGGCCAGCCGCGAGAGGCCGCTCATCATCGGCTGCGTGCGCAGCGCGACCAGCCCGTCGATGCGTTGACGCCAGGCGGCTTCATCGCCGGACTCCAGCGCGTCCAGGGCTTCCTGCAGGCGCAGGGCGAGGGCGTTTCTGTCGACCGTGGTATCCATCAGGCGCTGGCCGCCAGGCGTTCGAAGATCTTGCCGAGCTTTTCTTCCAGCGTCTGCGCGGTGAACGGCTTGATGATGTAGCCGTTCACGCCGTTCTGGGCTGCTTCGATGATCTGCTCGCGCTTGGCTTCGGCGGTGACCATCAGCACCGGCAGGGTCTTCAGCTTGGCGTCGGCGCGGATCGCCTTGAGCAGTTCGATGCCGGTCATCACCGGCATATTCCAGTCGGTGACCACGAAATCGAACGGCTGGCTCTGCAGCAGCGACAGCGCGGCATGCCCGTCCTCGGCTTCGGCGGTGTTGGTGAAGCCAAGATCGCCCAGCAGGTTCTTGACGATCCGACGCATGGTCGAGAAGTCGTCGACGATCAGGATGCGCATGTTCTTGTTCAAAGCAGAGTTCCTTTGTTGTTCATTCCGGGCGGCCGGGGGCAGCCGCCTCGGGCATGTTCACTCTTCCAGGCCGGCGTCCGCCGCCTCGAAAATCTTCAGCCGTCCACGCAGGCGCAGCACGGCCTGGCCGTGGATCTGGCAGACCCGCGATTCGCTCACGCCGAGCACCGCGCCGATCTCCTTCAGGTTCAGTTCCTGCTCGTAGTAGAGCGAGAGCACCAGCTGTTCGCGCTCGGGCAGGTGGCCGATGGCCTTGCCCAGCTCGCGACCGAACTCGCCACGCTCCAGCACCTGTTGCGGGGTCGGGCCGCCCTGGGCGACGGTGTCCAGCTCGCCCTGGTCTTCGATGCGCGATTCCAGGCTCAACACCTGGCCGCGCGCGGCGTCTTCCATCAGGCGCAGGTACTCGGGCAGCGGCATCTCCATCGCGGCGGCGACTTCGGTGGCGCTGGCGGCGCGACCGCTGCTCTGTTCCAGGCGGCGGATGGTGGCGGCCGCATCGCGTGCGCGCCGGTGCACCGAGCGCGGCACCCAGTCGCCACGGCGGATCTCGTCGATCATCGAGCCGCGGATGCGGATCGAGGCGTAGGTTTCGAACGAGGCGCCCTGGTCGGCGTCGTAGCTGCGCGAGGCTTCGATCAGGCCCATCATGCCGGCCTGGATCAGGTCGTCCACCTCGACGCTGGCGGGCAGGCGCGCGGCCAGATGGTGGGCGATGCGCCGCACCAGGTCCGAATGCTGGGCGATGACATCGTTGGCCGCCGAGCGCTGGACTTCCCTGTACTGGGCTGCGCCTTTCATGCTGCCACCCCACGCTGCTTGAGGATGCGTTCGAGGAAGAACTCGACGCCACCGCGCGGTTCGGTCGGCGCCTGCCAGCGCGCGGTACGGCGTGCGATCTCGGTGATCGCCAGCGCCGACGGGCTGGACGGATAGGCCTTCACCACCGGTTGCTGGCGCTGCACCGACAGGCGCAGCCAGTCATCCTGCGGCACGCAGCCCAGGTAGTTCAGCGAGACGTCGGCCAGGAACTTCTCGCAGACGCGGGTCAGCTTTTCGTACAGCACGCGGCCCTCGTTGGGGTCGCGGACCATGTTGGCCACCACCTGGACGCGGTCCACGCCCCGTTCGCGCGACAGCACCTTGATCAGCGCGTAGGCATCGGTGATGGACGCCGGCTCGTCACAGACCACCACCACGGTGTCCTGCGCGGCCTGGCAGAAGGTCAGCACGCCGTCGGTGATGCCGGCGGCGGTGTCCACCACCATGATGTCCAGCTCGCGTTCCAGTTCGGAGAACACATTGACCAGGCCGACGTGCTCGGCGGGGGCCAGCTCGGCCATGTGCCGGCGGCCGGACGCGGCCGGCACCACCAGCACGCCGTTCGGGCCTTCGACGATGACGTCGTCCAGCGAGCAGCGGCCGGCGACCAGGTCGGCCAGCGTAAAGGTGGGGTTCAAGCCCAGGATCACGTCGATGTTGGCCAGGCCGAGGTCGGCGTCCAGCAGCAGCGTGCGCTTGCCCATGCCGGCCAGCGCCACGGCCAGGTTGGCCGACACGTTGGTCTTGCCCACGCCGCCCTTGCCGCCGGTCACGGCAATGGTGCGCACAGGGCCGAGCGGCTCGCTGCGGGTGGCCGACAGCGGGAAGGTCTTGGTCAGCTTGGCGTACTCACGCGACGGCATGGTTCAACTCCGGGTTGCAGGGCATATCGGCCGCTCGGCGCAAATCTTCAAGGCGAAGTACAAGATTGGCTGCACTGGCCCGGTGCAGGTCCTCCGGAACGTCCTGCCCATCGGTCACCCAGGTGATCGGCAGGGCGTGGTCCACGGCCACCGACAGGGCGTTGCCGAAGCGGCCGGTCTCGTCCAGCTTGCTCAGCACCAGGCCCTGCAGGTTGGCGGCACCGAAGCGGCGGACCACCTCGTCCATGTCGCCGAAGCTGGTGTTGGCCGGCAGCACCAGCAGGGTGCGGACCTGGCGCGCGGCGCGCAGCCACTGCAGCTGGGCGGCCAGCGCGCGGTCGCGCGGGCCCAGGCCGGCGGTGTCGATCAGCACCAGCTTGTAGTCCTTCAGGCGTTCCAGCAGCTGGTCCAGGTCGGTGCCGCTGTTGGCCTCGTGCACGGCGATACCGAGCTGGCGGCCGTAGCCATACAGCTGCTCGCGGGCGCCGATGCGGGTGGTGTCGGTGGTGACCAGGGCCACGTCACGCGGCGCATGCTTCTCGGCGAAGCGCGAGGCCAGCTTGGCGATGGTGGTGGTCTTGCCGGCGCCGGTCGGGCCGACAAGGGCGATCACGCCGCCTTCTTCCAGCGGGTCGACCGGGGCGATCGGCAGCTTGCGCGAGATCAGCCCCAGCATCAGGCCGCGACCGCGGTGGGCTTCGGTTTCCAGTGGAATCTGCATGGCCACATCACGGGCCAGGCCGGCGTCGAAGCCGTACTCGTCCATCAGGTCCAGCGCGGTGGCGCGCACCGGGCAGCCGCGCAGGCGCTCGTCGGTGAAGCGGTTCATCTCGCGCTCGATCACCTGGCGCATGCCGGCCACTTCCTGGCGCAGCTGGCGGATCTCGGCGTCGTCCTGGGCGACCACCGTCAGCACCGGGGCCGGGGCCAGGGTGGGCGCCGGCGCGGCTTCGACGATGGCATCGGCCAATGCCGGTTCGGTGGCGGCGCTGGCCGGCTGCGCGTCGGCGACGGCAGCGGTCGGCAGCGGCGGCGGCTGCACCGCCGGCGCCACGCTTTCGTGATGCGCCTCGTGCGGCGGATCGATCGGGAAGCGGGCGCGGTTGGCCGGCACAGCCGCGGCCGGTGCGACGATGGCTTCGGCGAACGGCGCGAAGATCTGCTCCGGCAGTGCCGGTTCGTTGACGGTGGCACGCGCCAGGGTGGCGGCAAAGCCGGTGCTGCCACGGGTCGGCACGATCTCGTCGGCGCTGTCCAGCGTGCGGCCGGTGGCACCGACGGCGGCGCGGGCAAGGGCGGCCACCGCCGAGGTGGTGGCGGCGACCGGTTCCGGCGCCGGGGTGGCGCTGCGGCGGCGGGTGACGGCGGCGATCACCGCGTCGGCGGCGGTGCGCGGCTTGGCTGCCGGCGGCGGTGCGACGTCACGGCGCGAGGCTTCCAGTGCACGCTGCACGGCGCTCTCGTCATAGTTGGCGGCGGCGACGATCTCGATGCCTTCCTCGATCCGGCGGTTGGACAGGATCACGGCGTCAGGACCGTGTTCCTTGCGCACCAGGTTCATGGCCGAACGCATGTCGGCGGCGACGAATCGTTTGATTTTCATGCTGTGGTCACGAGGCGAAGACGGCGGGGTGGCGGTCGGGGAACTCGGGTGATCGGTGGTCTGCACGGTGCGGGTTCCCCTTGGTATCGGTCTGTTGCGTTGGTTCGAAAGTGGTGTCTGTTTTCTGGCGCGTCGGAGCCCGGCGTCAGCTGATCGTTCCGACCAGCTTCAGGCGCTTGTCTTCCGGCACCTCGCTGTAGGCCAGGACCGACAGCGACGGAACGCTGTGGCGGACCAGGCGGGCCAGCGCGGCGCGCACCGGGCCAGGTACCAGCACGACCGCGGGCTCGTTGCGGGCTTCCTGCTTGCTGACACATTCGGCCAGGCTCTGGTGCAGTCGCTCAGCGAGTCCGGGTTCCAGCGCGGCGCCGTTGCCCTGCGTGGACTCCTGCAAGACACGTTCCAATTGCGGGTTGAGGGTGAACACCGGCAGCTCCGCCGACATTCCGGCGATCTCCTGCACGATGAAGCGGCCCAGTGCGGTGCGCACGGCAGCGGTCAGCACGGCCGGGTCCTGGCTGCTGGGCGCGTGTTCGACCAGCGCTTCGGCGATCTTGCGCAGCTGGCGGATCGGAATGCGCTCGACCAGCAGGTTCTGCAGCACGCGCACCACCGCCGACAGCGGCAGCGCCTTGGGCGTCAGATCTTCGACGAGCTTGGGTGCGCTCTTGGCCAGGTTGGCCAGAAGGTGCTGCACTTCCTCGTGGCCGAGCAGTTCCGGCGCGTGCTCGCGGATCAGGTGCGAGAGGTGCGTGGCGACCACGGTGGCCGGATCGACCACGGTGTAGCCCAGCGTTTCGGCCTGGGCGCGCTGGTGCGGCTGGATCCAGGTGGCATCCAGGCCGAACGCGGGGTCCTTGCCGGCGATGCCCTCCAGGGTGCCCAGCGCGCTGCCCGGATCCAGTGCCAGCTCGCGGTCCGGGTGGATTTCGGCGGTGGCCACCGGCACGCCGTGCACCAGCACCCGGTATCCGTTGGCGGGCAGTTCCAGGTTGTCGCGGATGTGCACCGATGGAATCAGGAAGCCGACATCCTGGGTGAGCTTGCGGCGCACCCCCTTGATGCGCGCCATCAGTTCGCCGCCCTGGTTGCTGTCCACCAGCGGAATCAGCCGGTAGCCGACCTCCAGGCCCAGCGGATCGACCGGTCGCAGTTCGTCCCAGCTCAGCTCGGCAGTGGGGGCGGCGGTGGCCGGGCGCCCGAGCGCAGTGAGCGCGGCGGCATCGGTGCCACTGCCTGTCGCGTCGGCGGCCGGTGCCTTGGTCTTGCGATACAGCTTCCAGGCGATGAAGCCGAGGATCGAGGCCAGCGTCAGGAAAGCGACGTTGGGCATGCCCGGTACCAGGCCGACCAGGCCGATGATGCCGGCGGTGATCGCCAGCGCGCGGTACTGGCCGAACACCTGTCCGGTCATGGCCTGGGCCATGTCCTGCGAGCGCGAGGCGCGGGTGACCAGCATCGCCACCGCGCTGGAGACCAGCAGGGCTGGCAGCTGCGCCACCAGGCCGTCACCGATCGACAGCAGGGTGTAGGTCGCAGCGGCCTCGCCGAACGGCATGCCATGCTGCAGCACGCCCACCGCCAGGCCACCGAGCATGTTGATGAACAGGATCAGGATGCCGGCGATGGCGTCGCCGCGGATGAATTTGCTGGCGCCGTCCATCGCACCGTAGAAGTCGGCTTCCTCGCGCACTTCCTCGCGGCGCAGCTTGGCTTCTTCACGCGTCAGCAAACCGGCGTTGAGGTCGGCGTCGATCGCCATCTGCTTGCCGGGCATCGCGTCCAGGATGAAGCGCGCGGTCACTTCCGAGACACGGCCGGCGCCCTTGGTGATCACCACGAAGTTGATGATGGTCAGGATCGCGAACACCACGATGCCGACCGCGTAGTTGCCGCCGATCACGAATTCACCGAAGGCGGCGATGACCTTGCCCGCGGCATCGTGGCCGTTCTGGCCGTTCAGCAGGATCACGCGGGTGGAGGCCACGTTCAGCGCCAGCCGCAGCATGGTGGTGATCAGCAGCACGATCGGGAAGATGGTGAAGTCCAGCGGGCGCTTCACGTAGACCACCGCCAGCAGCACCATCAGCGAGATGGCGATGTTGAAGGTGAACAGCGCATCGAGCACCGGCGCGGCCAGCGGCACCACGACCATGGCCAGCAGGGCCAGCACGATCAGCGGCGCGCCCAGGCCCTGGCGGATCATTTCCAGGGCGCGGCGGGTGTTGAAACCGGCGGAGGGCTGGGCGCTCACGGGCGGCCTCCCTTGCCGAATTCATCCACCTGGATGTGCGGGGCGTCCGGCATCGGGCCAGTGCGCCAGGCGCGCAGCTGGTAGACGTAGGACAGGACCTGGGCGACGGCCGAATACAGTCTCACGGGGATTTCCTTTCCGAGTTGTCCTTCCCGATACAAGGCGCGTGCCAAAGGCGGGGCAGAGACGATCGCGACCTTATTGCCGTCGGCCACCTCACGGATGCGCAGGGCGGTCTCGTCCACGCCCAGGGCGACCACGGTGGGGGCGTTCATGGCGCCGCCCTCGTACTTCAGGGCCACCGCGTAGTGGGTGGGGTTGACCACCACCACGTCGGCGGTGGGTACCGCTTCCATCATCCGGCGGTTGGCCATCTGCTGCTGCAGCTGGCGGATGCGGCCCTTCACCTCGGGGCTGCCCTCGCTCTCCTTCATTTCCCGGCGCAGCTCTTCACGGGTCATCTTCAGCTTGCGCATCCAGTTCCAGCGCTGGTACGGCGCATCGATGGCGGCCAGCACCAGCATCGCGCCGGCGGTGGCCAGCAGCAGGCGCAGGGTGAAGCCGAGGCCGTCGGTGATGGCCGTCTCCAGCGGGTGGTGGATCAGCCCGCGCAGGGTGTCAAAGCCGGTCCAGACCACCAGCCCGGCGGCGACGCCGACGAAGGCCACGCGCAGCAGTGATTTGGTGAACTCGGCGATGGCTTCCGGGCCGTACAGGCGCTTGAGCCCGCTCATCGGGTTCATGCGGTTGATGTCGGGCAGCAACGCCTTCTGCGACCAGCGCAGGCCGCCCATCACCAGCGGGGCGACGAAGCTGGCCAGCAGGCAGACCAGCACCAGCGGTGCGATCACCAGCATGAACTGCAGCAGCAGGTCGCCGAAGTGGCCGAACAGTTCCTTCGGGTTCTGCCGCAGGCTCTGTTCCGGGCTGAGCGCGTGCTTCATCCAGGCACTGGCGCCACGGCCGATCGAGCCGCTCATGGCCATCACCGCCAGCACGCCGGCGCCGAACACGGCGGCGGTGCCGAGTTCGCGCGAGCGCGGCAGGTTGCCCTGTTCACGGGCATCGCGCAGGCGTTTTTCGGTAGGTTGTTCGGTCTTTTCGCCGGCGGATTCGTTCTCGGACATCACAGGCACTGCGGCAGGGGATGCCGGGGTGCGTGCAAGAACCGTTCCACGCATGGCGTGGATCTACCGACGGCCCGTTCTGTAGAGCCGAGCCCACGCTCGGCTACGGTTGGGGCCAGGCGCGAAGCACAGCCGGGCATGAGCTCGGCTCTACAGGAGAGTGCCGCAGGAATCGTTCCGTGATGGCGGGCGCGCGTGGCCCGGTGTCAGCCGGGCGGGTATTGCGGCGGTGGGCTCTGCGCCAGTTCCACCCGCGGCCGTGGTAGGTCGTGCAGCTGCATGAAGCGTGCCGCGTCGACCGGGCGGCCGAGCAGGTAGCCCTGCAGGAAGTCGCAGCCCAGGCGCTCCAGGTAGGCGCGCTGCGCGGCGGTCTCCACGCCCTCGGCGACGATGTCCATGTCCAGCGCGTGGCCCAGCGCCACGATCGCCGAGACGATCACCACGTCCTCGGCACTGTGTTCCAGGTCGCGCACGAAGGCGTGGTCGATCTTGATCTCGGTGGCCGGCAGCCGCTTCAGGTACAGCAGGCTGGAATAGCCGGTCCCGAAATCATCGATGGAGATGCCCACGCCCAGCGCCGACAGCGCCTGCAGCAGGCGCAGGCTGGTGTCGGTGTCGCGCATCACCGTGCTTTCGGTGATCTCCAGCACCAGGTGGCGCGCGGGAATGCGATGGCGCTCGATCACTTCGCGCACGTCGCGCAGCAGGTGGGGCGAGCCGAACTGCACTGGCGACAGGTTCACCGATATCGACCAGCCTTCGTGGCCGGCATCGTGCCAGTGGCGCAGCTGGCGGCAGGCCTGGTCCAGCGCCCAGCGGCCGATCTCGTTGATCGCGCCGCTGCGCTCGGCCAGCCGGATGAAACGGTCCGGCGGAATCAGCCCATGCTCCGGGTGCTTCCAGCGGATCAGCGCCTCGGCACCCGCCACCTTCTGCGTGGCCACGCGGATCTTGGGCTGGTAGTGCAGGAACAACTGCTCGCTGCCAATGGCCCGGCGCAGGTCGGCCAGCAGCCGGAACTGCTGTTCGGCACTGTCGTTCATCCAGTCGGCGAAGAGCACGAAGGCGTTGCGACCGGACTCCTTGGCCTGGTACATCGCCGCGTCGGCGAAGGCCATCAACTGGCGCTCGCTGGCGGCGTGGTCCGGGCAGATCGCCACGCCGATGCTGGCGGTCACCTGCAGTTCGTTGTCCTGCAGCAGCGGACCGCTGCCCACCGCCTGCAGGATGCGCCGGGCCAGGGTCGGCAGGTCTTCGTCGTGCTCGATGCGCACCACCAGCACGAACTCGTCGCCGCCCAGGCGGGCCAGCATGTCGTTGGGCCGCAGCAGCTGCCGGGTACGCTCGGCCACCGCCACCAGCAGCGCGTCGCCGGCCTGATGACCGTAGGCATCATTGACCTGCTTGAAGCCATCCAGGTCCATGAACATCACCGCAAAGCGGTTGCCGCCCTGTTCGGCTTCGGCCAGCGCCTGCACGATGCGCCGCTGCAGCAGCAGGCGGTTGGGCAGGCGGGTCAGTGGATCGTGCAGCGCGGCCTGGGTCAGTTCCTGCTGGGCATCGGTCAACGAGGTGCTCAGCATCGAGTTGCGCAGCCGCAGCAGCTGCGCCTCCACCCGCTGGTCCAGCCATGAAACCACCAGCACTACCGCCAGGATCGCGACCGTCAGCACCACCACCAGCATCGCCAGCCACTCGCTCTGCAGGCCATCGCCGACCGCCGCGCCGCAGATGCTGCCTTCCGGGAAACGCGCGGCGGCCATGCCGGTGTAGTGCATGCCGACGATGGCCAGGCCGAGCAGGCCCGCGGCTGCCAACCGGTCACCGACGCGGGTGCGCTGCGCGCGCAGGCGGAACGCCACGTACAGCGCGGTCCACGATGCGGCCACCGCCACCACCAGGGAGAGCAGCAGCCAGCCCGGGTCGTAGTCGATTCCCGGCTGCATGCGCATCGCCGCCATGCCGACGTAGTGCATGCCGGCAATGCCGGTGCCCATCAGCAGAGCACCACCGGCCAATCGCGGGTGGGGCAGGGTGCGCAGCGAAACCAGCCACAGTGCGAACACCGACGAGGCGATCGCCAGCGCCAGCGAGAGCAGGGTGATGGGCAGGTCGTAGCCCAGTGGAATGGGCAGGTCGAAGGCCAGCATGCCGATGAAGTGCATCGACCAGATGCCCAGGCCCATGGCAAAGCCGCCGCCCAGGCGCCACCACCAGGCCGCGCCCTTGCCGGGGGCGGTGACCGTGCGTCCGGCCATCGCCAGCGCCGTGTACGACGCCATCACGGCAACCAGCAGTGAGATCGCCACCAGCCACGGGTTGTACGTGCCTACCAGCATTCGTCAGTCTCCCGGACCTGCCTGTCGACGGAAACTACGGTGGGGCATGCATGAGGCAGGCCGACGCGGACGGGCGCCGGCCAGGTGCGGCATCCCCCCGGTTGCCGCGCATTCACTCTAACGCGCAGACCGGGGGGGACTTCAAGCGGCAATTCGTGATGACCGGGTCAGTGTGTGACCGCGTCCGCAGCCTGGAAGGCGGCGTCGAACAGTCGCTGTACCGGCGGCCCCATTTCCCCGGCCAGCAGGGCCAGCAGGAACAGGCCCAGCAGCAGCGAGACCGGCAGACCCAGCTGGATCGGGTTCAGTGCCGGGGCGGCACGCGCCAGCACGCCGAAGGCCAGGTTCACCGCCAGCATCGCCACGGTCAGCGGAATGGCCAGGCTCAGCGCGCCGCGCAGCACGGTCAGCAGGAAGGTGGGGGCGATGCTGAAGAAGGCATGCGGGTCCGGCAGCGGGGCGCCAATCGGCAGCGCGCGATAGCTGTCCACCAGCAGCGAGATCAACGCCAGGTGGCCGTTGGCGGTGAAGAACAGCAGGCCGAACAGCAGGTAGAACCACTGTCCGATCACGCCGGAGGTTCCCCCACGCAGTGGATCGCTCATCTGCGCGAAGGCCAGGCCGGTGCCCTGTGCGATCAGTTCGCCGGCCATCGCGCCGGCTTCGAACACCAGCCGCAGCATGAAGCCGATGGATACGCCGATGGCCAGTTCACGGGCAATGGTCAGCACCGTAGCCGCGTCGAAGCCGGTCCAGTCCGGTACCGGGGGCAGCAGCGGGGCCAGTGCGATGGCCAGGGTGCCGGCCAGCACCACGCGCACCCGCGATGGCACCGCACGCGTGCCGACCATGGGCATGGCCATGGCCACTGCGCCGATGCGCAGCATGGTCCACAGCACCGTGCCGATCATGCCGAAGGCCTGCAGGCCGTCGGCCGCCATCTGTGTCGCGGCGTCCATCGAAGCGCGTGCCCTAGCCGATCAGGTGTGGAATGCGCTGGAACAGCAGCGTGGTGAATTCAACCAGGTGGCCGATCAGCAGGCTGCCCAGCGCGAACAGCACCGCGGTCAGCGCTGCCGCTTTGGCGACGAAGGCAATGGTCGGTTCATTGAGCTGGGTCGCGGCCTGCACCACGCCCACCACCACGCCCACCACCAGCACGGTGAGCAGCAGCGGTCCGGCCACCCACAGCACGGTGATCAGGCCGCCACGCAGTTCGGTCAAGGCAAGTTCGGGAGACATTCGGGTTCCATCTGCTTGTGCAGCGTCGAGCCATGCTCGACGGCGCTTTGTGGGGGATATCAGGCCGGATTGAAGCTGGCCGCCAACGTGCCCACGGTCAGCACCCAGCCATCGACCAGCACGAACAGCAGGATCTTGAACGGCGCCGACACCAGCATCGGCGAGAGCATCATCATGCCCATCGACATCAGCACGCTGGCCACAACCAGATCGATGATCACGAACGGGATGAAGATCAGGAAGCCGATCTCGAAGGCGGTCTTCAGTTCGCTGGTGACGAACGAGGCGACCAGCACCGGGAACGGGATCGCGTCGGGGCTGGCGTAGGTGCCATGCCCGGCGATGCCGGCGAAGGTCATCAGGTCGGTCTCGCGGATCTGCGCCAGCATGAACCCGCGCAGGGGCTGCGTGGTCAGCGTCCAGGCGGTCTGGAAGTCGATGTCGCCGTTGAGGTAGGGCGCCATGCCCGCGCTCCACGCCTTGTCCCAGGTCGGCATCATCACCATCGCGGTGAGGAACAGGGCCAGGCCCAGCAGCACCTGGTTGGACGGCGTCTGGCCGGTACCCAGCGCCTGGCGCAGCAGGCCCAGCACGATGATGATGCGGGTGAACGAGGTCAGCACCAGCAGCATCGACGGGATCAGGGTGATCGCCGTCATCAGCAGCAGGGTCTGCAGCGGCAGGCTGACCGGCTGGCCGCCGATCTTGCCGACATTGACGTCCGGCAGCGGGGTGGCCGGGGCACCGGGCGCGGCGAACGCCAGCGCCGGCAACAGGCACAGGGCAAGCAACAGCAGCCACGGCATCAGGGTGGCAAGACGGGTACGGGTGACACGCATGTCAGGGATCCTTGCGCAGCCGCTGCTGCAGCAGCTGGGCGAAATTCGGCAGGTTCTTGAAGTCCGGCACGCGCACCGGTGCCGGCGGCGGCAGCGGTTCGGGCAGGGCATGCAGGGTGTTGATGCCGCCGGCGGTGACGCCCAGCAGCAGTTGCTGGCCATTGACCTCCACCACTACCACGCGCTCCTTGGCGCCGACGCTGAGGCTGGCCACCAGCTTCATGCCTTCGGCCGGGCGGAAGCCGCTGCCGGGCATGCGCTTGAGCAGCCAGCCCAGGCCAATCACCAGCGCCAGCACCGCCAGCAGCGCCAGCACCGCGCCGAACAGGCTGGGCGCGGCCGCCGCATGCTGGCCGACCTGCGGACCGATCGGGGCGGCGGTCTTGCCGACCGCCAGCAGGGTGGAGGCCAGCAGGCTCAACGCAGTCTCCGGATCCGCTCGCTCGGGCTGACCACGTCGGTCAGGCGCACGCCGAAGCGGTCGTTGATCACCACCACTTCGCCGTGTGCGATCAGGGTGCCGTTGACGAACACGTCCAGCGATTCGCCGGCGCCGCGCTCCAGTTCCACCACCGAGCCCTGGTTGAGCTGCAGCAGGTTGCGGATCGGCAGGCGGGCACGACCGACCTCCAGCGACAGGGTCACCGGCACGTCGAGGATCACGTCCAGGTTCAGGTCCGGACCGTTGGCCTCGTCGGCCTGCAGGCTGCTGAACTGGGCCGGGGTCGGTTCGAGGGCGTCGATATCGTTCATTGCGGGTCTTCCTGGATGACGGGTACGCGCGGGCGGGTGCCCGGTGGATGGGTAGCGGTGATCTTCACGGCGTTCATGCCGTTGGCGATGCCGAACTCGCCGGTGAACACCGGAATGTTCTCCACGCACAGCGGCACCTGCGGGCTCAGCTCGATCGGCAGGATGTCGCCGACCTTCAGCTGGGTCAGGTCGCGCAGCGTCATGCGCTTGCTGGCCAGTACGCTGGACAGGGTGACTTCGGCGATGTTGAGCTGCTCGCGCAGGGTCTTGCCCCAGCTCTCGTCGCGGTCGTTGCGGTCGCTCTGGATGCCGGCGTCGAGCAGTTCGCGGATCGGTTCCAGCATCGAGTAGGGCAGGGTGACGTGGATGTCGCCGCCACCACCGTCGAGCTCGACGTGCAGGCGGCACACCACCACGTATTCGCGCGGCGTCACGATGTTGGCAAAGTGCGGGTTGATCTCCGAGTTGATGTACTCGAAGTCGACATCCATCACCGGTGCCCACGCTTCGCGCAGATCGGCGAAGGTCTGCTTCAGCAGCAGGTGGATCACCCGCATTTCGGTGGCCGTGAATTCGCGGCCCTCGATGCGGGTGGGGTAGCGCCCGTCGCCGCCGAAGAAGTTGTCGACGATGGCGAACACCAGGGTCGGCTCGAACACGATCAGGCCGGTACCGCGCAGTGGCTTGAAGCGGATCAGGTTCAGGTTGGTCGGCACATACAGCGAGTGCATGTAGTCGTTGAACTTGATCAGTTCGATGCCGCGCACCGACAGCTCGGCCGAGCGCCGGATCAGGTTGAACAGGCCGATCCGCCACAGGCGCGCGAAGCGCTCGTGGACCATTTCCAGGGTCGGCATGCGACCACGGATGATGCGGTCCTGGCTGGCGAAGTCGTACGAACGCGCTTCGCCTGACGGGGGTTCCGCATCGGTCTCGACCGCGCCACTGTCCACGCCGTGGAGCAGGGCATCGATCTCGTCCTGGGACAGCAGATCATTCATCGGTGGGCCCTTACTGGGTCACGAAGCTGGTGAACAGCAGATCGTCGGCGCCGTTGCTGCCGGTCTCGGCCTTGAGCACTTTCTGCACCTCGGCCAGCGACGCGGCCTGCAGCTTCTGCTTGCCGGCGACATCGGCGATCTGGTCCGGGCTGACCTGCGAGAACAGCATCAGCAGGCGCGCGCGGATGGCCGGGGCATGGGTCTTGATCGCTTCCAGTGCGGCCGGGTCGCGGGTCATCAGCTGGACCTCCAGCTGCAGGTAGCGCGGGCCGTCGACCGGGCCATTGAGGTTGACCACGAACGCCGGGTCCAGCGCGAAGTACTGTGCCGGGGCCGGGGTCGCGCTCTTCTTCGGCGCCTGCGCGGTCTTCTCTTCGTGCTTGGACTGGGTGAAGAACCACACGCCGCCACCAGCGGCAGCGGCAGCCAGTACGGCCACCAGTGCGGTGATCAGGATCGGACTGCGCGGCTTGGCGGCCTTGTCCTTCTCGGCGGTCTTCTTGGTTTTGTCAGCGGCTGCGGCCACGGGGTGAAGCTCCTGAGGGTTGCTTCACCGGGATATGCAAGGGGTGTGCCGAAGGCGGGGCAGTGGGGTGCGACGGAATTCCGTCGGAGGCGCGGACGGGAGGGTGCCGATCCTCGCTGGCGCTAGTGCAGGGTGCCCGGGCGGGTGCCAACCGCCCAGCGCTGGTGGGTGCCAACCTTGGCTGGCACGCCTGTCAGGCGTAGGCGTCCAGCAAGCCGCGCTGGCGGATCAACTGCGCGGCCGACACGCTGGCGTCGCCCGGCGTCGGTTCTCCGTCGCCGCTCATGCTGCCGCCACCGGGCTGGCCCGACGCATTGCCGTCACCGCCCGGTGCCTGGTGGCCGACGTCGGCGTGGGCCAGCTGGAAGCCCTGTTCGCCCAGCAGCTCGCGCAGCCGCGGAAGGCTGCTTTCCAGTGCCTGCCGCACGTCCACGTGCGGGCTGCTGAAGCTGGCATGCACCTTGTCGCCGTTCAACTGCAGGCGCACGTCGACCGGGCCCAGGTCGTCCGGGCTCAGGCGGATGTGGGCGTGGCCGATCTTCTGGTCGGCCAGCCAGCCCAGGCGTGCGCCGATGGCCTGATCGAAGCCCTCGTCACCGAGCACGGGCTTGGGCGTCGGTTCGCCATTGAAGATCGCGGTGCCGGTGGCGAGTGCGGCCTTCAGGTCCTGCACGGCGGCCGCTGGCGGTGCGTGCAGCAGCGGCGCACTGGCGCGGTCGCCAACGGCGGCCACATCGCTGCCTTCGGCGCGCTCGCTGCGCTTGCCGGGCAGGATCATCTCCGGCAGGGGCAGTGCGGTGGCGTCGTCAGCGTTGGTCGCCGCCGGTTTGCCGTCGGCCACCACTGGCGCTGCGCTTGCCGCTGCCGGCGCGGCTGCAGGCAGTGCCGTGTTCGCGGCAGGGGGAGCGGGCAGCGCGCTACCGTCGCTGGCCAGCGATGGCGCAGCGGTGGTCGGCAGGGCGGCCGCTGGATCGGCAGGCGCCGGCATCGCCAGCACCAGGCCGGCCAGGCCGAGCGGTGGCCACGGGGCGTCCTCGGTTGCGGCAGGCTTGTCCTTGTCGGTGCCGGCTCCAGCCGGGGTCACGGCAACGGGCGGCAGCGGGGACGTTTCAGCGGTTGCCGCTTCGCCGTCTGCGTTGCGTTCGCCCGGTGCCTGGCCATGGCTGTCGGCGGTCGATGGCTGGCTGGGCGTGGATGGCGTCGGCGTCGGCGTCGTGGCGCCGCCGGCAGGCGCGGGTGAAGAGGGTGCGCCACCCTGCAGCAGTTGGCTGAAATCCTTGCCGCCTTCGCTGCGCGGGGCACGCGCGGCGCTGTTGCTGGCGGCTGGCGTGGTGGTGTTGGCGCTGCTGGCGAGCGGAGCGGGCATCACGGGCGGCCTCCCTGCTCGGTGCCGTCCTGGTCTTCGGCCTGCACCAGGCGCGCACGCCGCGCACCGATATCGTCCATCTCGCGCTGGTCGCGGCGGTCGGTCACCACCTTTTCCTGCGCGCGGTAGCTGGCGGCCAGCTGCTCCAGCACCGCCTTGTCACGGCTGGCCAGGATCAGGCGCGCGCGCTCGGCCTCCACTTTTTCGCGGTTGCCGTTGACCGTGGCCTGCTGCTGCTCGACCGCGCTGTCCAGGCGATCAAGGAAGGCGCGGCGGTTCAGCAGCTGTGCCGGGCTGGTCGCTGCCATCTGGGCGTTGGCGTACTCCTCGGCATAGCGGCGCAGTTCGTCCAGGCGCGACAGATGGGTGTCGAGCACGCGCTGGCGTTCGGCCAGGTCGCGGGCGACCGCGTCCTCGTGTTCCTGGGCCCGCTTGAGCAGGGGATCGATGCGCTTGGACTGGTTCATGGCTTAACTCTCTTGTTCCACCAGGCGCTGCAGCGCCGCCTGGCTGTGCGGGAGATCTGCGGCCTTGGCAACGTCCTGGCCGAGGAACTCCATGATTTCCGGCCAGCGTTCCAGGGCTTCGTCGGTGGCCGCGTCGTTGCCGCGCTGGTAGGCACCGATCGCGATCAGGTCCCGGTTGGCCGAGTAGGCCGAGACCAGTCGCTTCAGCTTGCGGATGCGCAGGCGCCACGGCTCGTCGGCGATTTCCGTGACCACGCGGCTGACCGACGATTCGACGTCGATGGCCGGGTACAGGCCGCTGTCGGCCACGCGGCGCGAAAGCAGGATGTGGCCATCGAGGATCGCGCGCGCGGCGTCGGCGATCGGGTCCTGTGGATCATCGCCTTCAGTCAGTACGGTGTAGAACGCGGTGATCGAGCCGCGGCCCTTTGCGCCATTGCCGGCGCGCTCGACCAGCGCCGGCAGCTTGGCGAACACCGACGGCGGGTAGCCGCGGGTGGTCGGCGGTTCGCCAACCGACAGCCCGATCTCGCGCTGCGCCTGCGCAAAGCGGGTCAGCGAGTCCATCAGCAGCAGCACGTTCAGGCCCTGGTCGCGGAACCACTCGGCGATGGCGGTGGCACGGTAGGCACCGTGCAGGCGCGCCAGCGGTGGCCGGTCGGCGGGGCTGGCCACCACCACCGCGCGGCGCAGGCCTTCCTCGCCCAGCGTGGTCTCGACGAAATCGCGTACTTCGCGGCCACGTTCACCGATCAGGCCGACCACGATCACATCGGCGGCGGTGTAGCGGGTCATCATGCCCAGCAGCGTCGACTTGCCGACGCCGGAGCCGGCGAACAGACCGACGCGCTGGCCGCGGCCGATCGGCAGCAGCGCGTTGATCGCGCGCACGCCCACGTCCAGCGGCTGGGTGATCGGTTCACGCGCCAGCGGGTTGATCGACACGCCGGCCATGCCGACGTGGCCTTCGGCGCGGATCGGCCCCTTGCCGTCCAGCGGCACGCCGTCGCTGTCGATGACGCGGCCGAGCAGGCCTTCGCCCACTTCCACGCCGCCCCGGCGCGCCGACGGCACCACCCGCGCATTGGGCAGCAGGCCATGCAGTTCGGCGCTGGGCATCAGGTAGGTGCGTTCGCCGGCGAAGCCGACCACTTCGGCAT
Organism: Stenotrophomonas sp. PI_27; assembly: GCF_027854495.1. Classification (NCBI taxonomy): domain Bacteria; kingdom Pseudomonadati; phylum Pseudomonadota; class Gammaproteobacteria; order Lysobacterales; family Lysobacteraceae; genus Stenotrophomonas; species Stenotrophomonas sp. PI_27. The sequence continues at coordinate 13,001 of NZ_JAJNOF010000022.1, read as the reverse complement.
CGACCCAGCCGCCATCGACCACTTCCACCTTGCAGCTGGCGCCCAGCGGCGCCTCGCAGCCGACCGCTTCCAGGGTCAGGCCGACCGCGCGGCGCAGCACGCCCTCGCGGATCAGCCCACGGCCATGCGCGGTATCCACGCGCAGGCCATCCAGGCGCCGGGCCAGGCGCAGGTTGCGGGCCACGGCCCAGTCGGCCGGCGGCGTCGTGGTTTGCGGTGCAGCGCTCATGCCGTCGCTCCGGTCTGGCGGATCACCGCATCCAGCGCACCGCGCAGGCGGGCTTCCAGGGTGCCGTCGATGCGCACCGCTTCGGCGTGCACGCGCAGGTCGCCGCGGCTGAGGCTGGTATCCGGTACCAGGCGCTGCGCCGGCGACAGGTTCAGCAACGGGGCGAGCGCGGCGATGTCATCCGGATGCAGCCGCACTTCCACCTCGCGCGTGCTGCCGCCCACGGCGTCGATCGCTTCGCCGACCAGCTGCGCCAGCAGTGCCGGCTCCGCCTCGTAGGCGCGGCCGACCAGTGCCCCGGCGATGCGCACCGCCAGTTCGCCAAGGGCGCCGACCACTTCGTTCTCCAGCCGCACCAGCGGCCGGCTGAAGTTGTCGAGGATGCCTTCGATCTGCGCGGCGAGGCGACGCACCTCGGCCTGGCCCTGGCCGTAGCCTTCGGCATGGCCCTGATCGAATCCTTCCTTCTCGGCGCTGTCCTGGATCGCCTGGATTTCCTCCAGGGTGGGCAGCTGCAGCGGCGGCTCCGGTTCGTGTTCCGGGTCCGGCTCGGTGAGTTCGAACGCGTCCTCCTGCTCCAGCAGCGGTTCGGGCTGGGCCAGCAGGTCCGGGGCAAGCCAGCGCACGACGTTGCTCACAGCATGGCCTCCGCGCTGCCGCCGATGGTGACGGTGCCTTCATCGGCCATGCGCTTGACGATGGCCAGGATCTCGCGCTGCGCGCCTTCCACGTCGGACAAGCGCACCGGTCCGCGGGCCTCCATGTCTTCCAGCAGGATCTCGGCCGCGCGCTGCGACATGTTGCGGGTGATCTTGTCGCGCACCTTGATGTCGGCGCCGCGCAGGGCCAGGCCCAGGCGCTCGCCGCTGACTTCGCGCAGCACCAGCTGCATCTCGCGGTCGTCCAGGTCGACCAGATCGTCGAAGACGAACATCAGGTCCTGGATGCGGTTGCTCAGCGGCGCATCGATGCGCGCGATCTCGCCCAGGATGGCCTGGTCCTGGCCGCTGTCCATGAAGTTCAGGATGTTGGCCGCGCACTGCACGCCACCGATGTTCGACGACTTCAGGTTCTGGTTGCCGGCGAACTGGCGCTCCATGATCTCGTTGAGTTCATTGAGCGCGTTCGGCGGGATGCCGTCGAGGGTGGCGATGCGCAGCAGCACGTCCACGCGGGTGCGATCGGGCAGCAGCTTCAGCGCGTCGGCGGCCTGGTCGGTTTCCAGATGCGCCATCACGATGGCGATGATCTGCGGGTGCTCGTTGCGCACCAGGTCGGCCACCGCGCGCGGGTCCATCCACTTCAGCGCGTCCAGGCCGGTGGTGTTGCGGCCCAGCAGGATGCGGTCGATCAGGTTGCCGGCCTTCTCGCTGCCCAGCGCCTGCACCAGCATGTTGCGGATGTAGTCGTCCGAGCCCACGCCCAGCGAGGTCTTCGAGCCCAGCTCCTGGCCGAACTGGTCCATCACCCGTTCCACCTGCTCGCGGGTGATGTCGGTCATCGTGGCCATGGCGATGCCGATCTTCTGCACTTCCTTGGGTTCCATGTGGCGCAGCACTTCGGCCGCGTCCAGCTCACCCAGCGAAAGCAGCAGTACGGCGGCGCGCTGCACGCCGGTCAGGGCTGCCTCAGTCATTGGCCACCCAACCCTTGACCACCTGGGCCACGCGCTTGGAGTCGGTCTTCACGGCTTCACGCGCCATCCGCAGTCGTTCCTCATAAGAATCCACCGGCAGGGCCAGTGCGTCCGGCCCGGCCAGGCTGACCCGGTCGGCGCCCAGCGCCGGCAGCGGGGTGCCATCGTCATCGACCAGCTGCACGTCTGCGGTGTGCGGCTCCAGTGCCTGCGGGTCGTCCTTCCTGTTCTGGCCGGTGATCGCGCGCAGCGCCGGGCGCAGGACGCCGAACAGCAGCGCCAGCACCACCACCGCGCCCAGCAGCATGCGGCCGGCATCGTGCACCCACGGCAGCTCCCACCACGCCGGGCCTTCCTCAGGCGTGGTCTCGCGCACGAACGGGGCATTCATCACCGACACGGTGTCGCCACGCTCGGCGTTGAAGCCGACGGCCTGCTTGACCAGCGCTTCGACGCGGGTCAGTTCGGCAGCCGACAGCGGCTGCGGGCTCATCTTGCCGTTGGCACCGGCACGCGGCACGTTGTCCACCAGCACCGCCACCGAGACGCGCTTGATGCGGCCGGCCGGCTGGCGGGTGTGCTGCAGGGTGCGGTCCAGCTCGTAGTTGCGGGTGGCGTTCTTGCTGCTTTCGGTCGGGGCCTGCGCGGTGGCCGGTGCGGCCTGCTGGCCCGGCGGGCTGTTGCTGGTCGCGCCGGGCACGCCCTGCGGGCCCGGGGTGCTGGTGGTGTTCTCGCTCATCTGCTCGCTGCGCAGCTTCTGCGGTTCACCGTTGTAGAGCTCACGGGCTTCCTCGGTCACCGAGAAATCCATGTCCACGCTCACTTCCGGATTGACCCGGCCGGGGCCGGTCATCGGTTCCAGCAGCTCGCGGATGCGCTGGTTGAACGAGGTTTCCTGGCGGCGCACCTGCTCGAACTGGGCGGCGTTGACCGCCGCTTCGCTGTTCGGGTCGGTGATGCTGAGCATGCGCCCGCTCTGGTCGACCACGGTCACCCGTTCCGGCGCGAGGTCGGGAATGCTGGCCGCGACCATGTGCACGATGGCGTCCACCTGGCTGCGTTCCAGCTGCTGGCCGCCGCGCAGTTCCAGGGTGACCGAGGCGCTGGCCACGTCACGCTGGCGGGTGAACGCGCTGGGCTTGGGAATGGCCAGGTGCACGCGTGAATCACGCACCGGGCGCAGCGTGTTGATGGTGCGCGACAGCTCGGTTTCCAGTGCGTGCTGGTAACGCGCACTTTCCACGAACTGGCTGACGCCGAAGCCGGGATCGCGCTCCATCAGCTCGAAGCCGAGCTTGCCGCTGTCGGTCAGGCCGGAGCCGGCCAGCTTCAGGCGAGCGTCGTGCAGGTTCTTTTCCGGCACGGTGATGCCACCGGTGGCCGGGTCGAGTGCGAACGGAATCTGCGCGGCGCGCAGCAGGTCGGTCGCTTCCGCCGTCGCCTTCTGGTCCAGGCCGGTGTACAGCGGGACCATGCCCGGCTTCTGCGACCAGAAGAACACGGACAGGCCTGCCGCCACCGCCACCGCGATCATTGCCATCAGGCCCAGCCGACGGGTGATCTGCAGACTCTGCAGGCGGTCGAACCACTGCCCGGCCTTCTCGGCGTTCAGGCTGTCCTTGGAGAGCGTCAGTGCCATGCGTCTCTATTCCTTACAGCGGCATGTTCATCACGTCCTGGTAAGCCTGGACGAGACGGTTGCGGACTTCCACGGTGGCGCGGAAGGCGATCTGGGACTGCTGCGAAGCGACCATGACCTTGGCCAGGTCGGCGCTGGGGTCGCCCATCTCGAAGGCCTTGGCGAGGGCGCCGGACTTCTGCTGCGCATCGTTGACGCCGGCAATCGCACCACGCAGGGTTTCGGTGAAGCTGGCCGGCTGCACCTGCGGCGCGTCCAGCACCGTGCCCGGCAGGGCATTGCTGCGCGGCGTTTCGCCCAGCGGGTTGAGCGCCGGCTGTCCCATCTGGGTCTGATAGGAGCGGATCTGCGAAAGGATCGAAGTGACGGAGTGGGACATCTGCAACGGTTCCAGAAACAGGGATGGGGTTGTCTGCTGTAGCCAGTGCAAGTGCCGTGCCGAAACCGGTTTTCGATTCAGTGACGTGAGGAGATTGGATGTGCGTGCGGGGTTGCACCCCGCTCCCCGCGGTGGTGCCGGCCGCTGGCCGGCAACCTCAACGGCAACGGCCGAAGCCGGAGCAACAGCAGAAGCGGGTCTACGGAGGGATGGCGGGGTGGGTCCGGTTACGGGGACGCCGTAAACCCGTCCTTGGGGGCTTGGCCGCGGCATCCATGCCGCGGACACCCCGCAACCGGACCCACCCCGCCTTCGACAGGTGGCCGCGATCTGTTGGAACCTGCTACTGATGGTGGGCGCCGACCGTTGGTTGGCACGGGGTCGGATCCCGTTGCGACGCAACGGGCTCTGACCCCATTGGCGGCGTCATTTAACCGGCGTCGGTTTTCTGGCCTATGGCTGCAGGGTGCAGCGGCCGGAATTCTGGCGCTGGCGCGGTGCGATGGGGCCCGCGTGCTGGGTGTCGACGAAACGGCCCTAGCGATGGCTCTGGCCGGTCAACAGCAAGGTGTAGGGGGCGGGGCGCTGGTTGCGGCAGCTGCGGCCGATGTGGCCATCGGTGCGCGGAACATCCGGGGCCAGATCCGTTTCCTGCGCAAAGGGATCTGACCCCGGGCACTACAAACACCAACGCCCGGGCAAGCCCAGGCGTTCGTGCCCCCTTCATGCTGGTAGCGCGGTTCAGCCGGCCAGCTCGGCCTGCTCGCGCTCGATGCCGTACTTGCGCAGCTTTTCCACCAGAGTGGTACGGCGCAGGCCAAGCAGCTGGGCGGCGTGGGCGACCACGCCCTGGGTGCGTTCCAGTGCTTCGTTGATCAGGCCCAGTTCGATGTTGGCCATGTGGTTGCGCAGGTCCAGGCCATCGTCGGGCAGTGCCGCCGGCGCCGCCGGGCGATTGACGGCGATACCGTGTTCCAGCGCCGGCTGGTTGCCGCTGCCCGGGGTATGGAAGGAGAAGCTGCGCAGGTCCAGGCGGTCTTCGCTGGCCACCGGCGCTGCCGGTGCCGGTGCGGCCACCGCGGCCAGTGCGGCGTCGCCACGATAGCGGGCCGGCAGGTCCTGTACGCGCACCGAGCCACCCGGATGCAGCACCGCCAGGCGCTCGACCAGGTTGGTCAGCTCGCGCACGTTGCCCGGCCATTCGTAGCTGGACAGCGCCTGCAGCGCTTCGGGAGTGAAGCGCACTTCGCCACGGCCGGTGCGGGCCAGCTGCGCGGCGATGGTTTCCACCAGCGCCGGCAGGTCCTCGCGGCGCTCGCGCAGCGCGGGCACTTCGATCGGGAACACGTTGAGGCGGTAGAACAGATCCTCGCGGAACTTGCCCTCGGCGATGCGGGTCTCCAGGTCGCGGTGGGTCGCGGCCACCACGCGCACGTTGCAGCGGATGGTCTGGTTGCCACCGACGCGCTCGAAGCTGCGTTCCTGCAGCACGCGCAGCAGCTTCACCTGCATCGGCAGGCTCATGTCGCCGATTTCGTCGAGCAGCAGGGTGCCGCCCTCGGCCATTTCGAAACGGCCCTTGCGCGCGGTCAGTGCGCCAGTGAAGGCACCCTTTTCGTGGCCGAACAGTTCGCTTTCCAGCAGGTCGGCCGGAATGGCGCCGCAGTTGATTGCCACGAACGGGCCATCGCGGCGCGGCGAGCGCTGGTGGATCGCGCGTGACACCACTTCCTTGCCGGTACCGGATTCACCCAGCACCAGCACGGTGGTATCGAACGCGGCCACCTGTTCGATCATGGTGCGCAGCGCGGTCACTGCCGGGCCGTTGCCGGTCGGGCCCTGGTCCTGCGCGGCACCGGCCTGGTGCTCGGCGTCCAGGCGCTTGAGGCTGGCACGGCGCAGCAGGGCCTCCATCTGCGCATGGCGCAGCGGCGTTTCCAGCGGCCAGATGTTGGCTTCGTGCAGGCCGTGCTGCTGGGCAAACGCAGCGGCATCACCGTCGGCCAGCAGCACCGGCGGCGGCAGGCTGCTGCCGCCCAGCCAGTGGTACAGCGCGGTACTGGCAGCGCTGTCGTCCAGGCTGCCGACGATCACCGCCATCCAGTCGTTCTGGCGCTGGCGGCCCAGGTCGAAGTCGGCTGCGTCGGACACCCAGCGCGGGTTGAAGTCCATGAATTCCAGCAGGGCAACGGTGCGCTCTGCGCGCACGGCGTCGTTGTCCAGCACCAGGATGCGCGATTCGCTCACGACTGTTCCTCCCTGAGGCCTTCCAGGATCGGCATGACTTCCTGGATGTAGGACAGCTTGCTGACAAAGTTGTCGGCGCCGGCGCGCAGCGCGTGTTCGCGGTGCTCGGCGTCGTCGAAGTGGCTGGCGATCACGATGTACGGCGCATCGTCCTGCGACTTGATCAGGCGGGTGGCCTGCAGGCCACCCATTTCCGGCATGGCCAGATCCATCAGCACCACCTGCGGGCGCAGCGTTTCCGAGCGCTCGATCGCTTCCAGGCCGTTGCCGGCGCTGCCGACGATCTGCAGCCAGTCGATCTTGCGGAAATGGCGCATCGCCGCGTTGATGAAGCCTTCGTGGTCATCGACCAGCAGGACCGTGAGCTTGTTCATGTCCAACATCCTTTTCAGCCCACCCGGGCCAGCTGGGGTTGCCTGGCGCTGAGCCGGCGCCGTTCGCGGGCCGGGGCGATATCCAGTTGTTCTCGGTATTTTGCGACGGTTCGGCGGGCAATGTTCACCCCCTGGCGCGACAGCAGGCCGGCAATGGCCTCGTCGGCCAGCGGGCGGCCGGCCGGTTCGGCGTCGATCAGGCGGCGGACCATGGCCTTCACCGCCTGGCCGGAGACGCTAGCGCCCTCCAGGCGCACGGCGAAGAAGTGCTTCAGCTCGAAGGTGCCGCGCGGGGTTTGCAGGAACTTGCCGGTGGTGATGCGCGAGACGGTGGACTCATGCATGCCGATTTCCTCGGCCACTTCCTTCAGGGTCAACGGCGCCATGGCCTCTTCGCCGCGCACCAGGAAGGCGGCCTGGCGCTCGACGATCACCCGCGCCGTGCGCAGCAGGGTGTCGTAGCGCATCGACAGGCCACGGCTGAACCAGCGCGCCTCCTGCAGCATCTCGCGCAACGCCGGGGCGGCGTCGCTGGTTTCGGCCAGCACCTGTTCGTACTGGCTGTTGATCGACACGCGGCGGCTGGTGGCCGGGTTCAGGGCGACCTTCCACTGCCCGTCGGCGTGCCAGGCGACGACGTCCGGCACCACCACCGCGTTGCGTTCGGGCAGCAGGCTGTCGCCCGGGCGCGGCTGCAGCGAGAGGATCAGGCGCACGGCCTCGCGCACGTCGTCGATCTCGGCATCGTGCAGGCGGGCGAGGGCGGGGTAGTCGTGCGCGGCCAGCGCTTCGAGCACGCCGTCGAGAATGCGGGCGGCCAAGTGGCGGGCCGGCACGACGCCGTGCAGGCTGCGCAGTTGCGCCTGCAGGCCTTCGCGCAGGTCCTGGGCGGCCATGCCTGCGGGCTCGCCATGCAGCAGCTGCTGGCGGATGGCTTCCACCCCGTCGGCAGCGATGTCGAACTGGGCACTGGCCAGCAGCTGCAGCTGTGCCAGCGGCGCCTGCAGGTAGCCTGCCTCATCGCACTGGTCCAGCCAGAAGGCGGCGACCGCCAGCTGGCGATCGTCCATGTCCAGCGACAGGCGCTGCAGCACGCGCAGCTGTGGGTCGGTCGACTCGCCGGCGGCGATGCGCGCCATGCGGTCGTCGTCGCCGTCCTGCCAGCTGGCGCCGGCCACGTCCCACATCGACGGCTCGGGCAGCTCGTCAAAGGCGGCGGTATCGATCGTGGGGGTGCTGGCTTCGGTGGCGTCGGCAGCCGGCGCCTCGGCCTCTTCGATCTCCAGCAGCGGATTGGAGTCCAGCAGGCGCTGGATTTCCTGCTCCAGGTGCAGGCCATCGAGCTGCAGCAGCCGGATCGACTGCAGCAGTTGCGGGGTGAGGTGGAGTTGCTGGCCCAGTTGGGTCGAGAGTGCAGCCTTCATCGTGGTTCCCCGGCACCGCTCCCCGGCGCCTTGTGGAACGCATCTTGCTTTTCATCCGGTGAGGACGGAATCGGGGGGTTCCTGATGCATTTCGTGGAACTCCCGACAGGGTGTAGGGGGATTCCCTACACTGACGCGGGAAATTGACGAAATGCGCCGCCAAGTCATTGATTCGTCGTGGCGAGGCCGCTGGGTGCGCGGCGGCTGGGGTACGGATTCCTGTCAGGGAATGTCGGGGTGACGGGATTTCGTCGCCGATGCAGGGTGTCGCAGGGTCAGGTCCCTTTCCGCGGGAAAGGGCGCTGACCCCGGGACCGGCGCTTACTCGAGCTCGTGCTGATGGCGCGCGGCCAGCAGCAGCAGGTCATTGGCGCGGCGGCAGCCCAGCGACTCCATCATCCGCGCGCGATGGGTTTCCACCGTCTTGACGCTGATGCCGAGATCGGCGGCGATTTCCTTGTTGCTCTCGCCCTTGCCGATGCGGCGCAGGATCTCGCGCTGGCGCGGTGAGAGTGCGGCGATGCCGGTGGGTTTCTCGCGGCCCAGCATCGGCGCCAGCATCTTGGCCGAGATCTGCGGGCTCAGGAACACCTGGCCGGCGTGCGCGGCGCGCAGTGCCAGTTCCAGTTCCTGCGGTGCGGCGTCCTTCACCACGAACCCGACCGCGCCACGATCCAGCGCATCGCGCACGTGGGCGGCATCGTCGTGCATGGTCATCATCACCACCCGGGTACCGGGGGCACGCAGGCGGATGTCGCTGAGCGCTTCCAGGCCGGTGCGGCCCGGCAGCGAGAGGTCCATCAGCACCACGTCCGGTGCGTGCTGCAGGGACAGCTGCAGTGCTTGTTCGGCGTTGCTGGCCTCGGCGACGAGCTGCACGTCGGCAAACCCCTGCAGCAGCCGCGCCAGGCCGGCGCGGACAAGGGTGTGATCGTCGACGATGAGAACTCGCACAGGCACGCAGCAGATCCGTGTAGGGGCATCCACCTTAACTTAGCTGAACGGGCGCGCCAAGGGTCGGCCGTGCGGCGCCAAGGGGACGGGTTTCAGCGTGCGCGGCGTGCCTCGGCCACCTGGCGGCGGTGCAAGCGGAACAGGTGCCGTTCCATCGCCATCTCCAGGCCATCGCCCAAGCGCTGGAAGCGCAGCCACAGGAAGTGCCCGCCGCTACCGTCGGCGGCTTCTGCGACGACCTCCACCGGCAGGTCGATGTGGTCGGGCAGCCAGTCGCTGGGCTGCAGGCGCACCACCCCGGCCTGGCCGGGGCTGGCACCGCTGCGCGGACCCAGCTGCAGGCGGATGCCGCGCCGCGACCAGCGCACCGGGCGCAGCGTCAGTTCCTGGCCCTGCTGGCGTACCAGCCGGCCAAGCAGCACCATCGCCAGGTCCAGCTTGGCTTCCAGCCGCTGCAGCTGCAGGCTGGCTTCGTTGCGTTCGTCGTGCTCGTCGACGCGGCTGTCCTCCACCAGTGCCAGGCTGCGCAGCAGGCCTTCGGCACTGCTGGTGCGGCCGGCTGCGCTGCCTGCCTGGAACTCGGCCGGCAGCGCCAGTTCGCAGCTGAGCGTTTCGTCGAACAGCTCGCTTTCGGCTGGGTGGTGCAGCGACGTGGTCGGCAACTGGGTCATGCCAGCGATTCTGCCTGCAGGTAGGCATGCGCGGCGCGAAGGGAGCGCTGGCCATCGTTCATCTGCGCGGCTACGGCGTCGCGGCGCTGGCGCAGCAGGCCCAGCAGGCTCTGCTGGCGCTCGAACAGGGCGCTCAGCGGCGCGTGGTCGGCCGCGGTCAGCGGCTGGCTGAGCAGGGCGTGCAGGGTGCTGTCGTGGCCGTCGAGCAGGCTGTCGGCCCGGTCGAGCGCATCATCGCCCAGCGCCTTCTCGAAGGCATCCAGCTGCGCATGCAGCGCGTGCAGGCTCATGGTGCCACCGCGGCGGGGCGGCGCTGTTCGTGCGGGATCGCGTTCCAGGCGCTGTCGATCTCGCCCAGCAGCTGCAGCGATTCATCCAGCGCGGCGCGGTCGTTGTGCAGGTTGGCTTCGGTCAGGCGCTGCAGCACGTAGTCGTACAGCGCCGACAGGTTGCCGGCGATCTCGCCGCCGGCCTCGTGGTCCAGCGAGCCGTTGAGGTGGCCGACGATCGCGCAGACTTCGCCGATCGCCTTGCCCTTGCCGGCCTGGTCACCGCGTTCAAGGCTGGCCAGGGCGCGGCGCACGCGCTCCAGCGCGCCGGCCAGCAGCATCGCCACCAGCTTGTGCGGATCGGCATCGGCGACCGCACTGGTCACCCCCACCTGGCGGTACTGCTCGGCATATTGACGGCTGGAACCGTACATTCGTGATTCTCCTTGCGCGGGGTGCCGTCGGGTGATCGCGGGGACCGGTGCCGACGGCGCGGCGATGATTGCTGTTGCGTCCGTTATCGGTGCATGGCGCGGCAAACTTGAGTGCCGCGCACGTTCCGTCAGCGGTTCAACTGGGCCAGCTGCTGCTGCAGCGCGGTGTTGCTCTGCTGCAGCTTGCCCATCAGGCTGTCCAGCGCCAGGAACTGCTTCTTGTAGCGCTCTTCCACGCTCTTCATGCGCGTGTCGAGGTCCTTGCGGCGCTTGTCGATGTTGTCCAGCGTGGTGTTCAGGCCCTTGGTGCGGGCAACGAAGGCACCTTCCTTGCCGACCGTGGTGCTCACATAACCGTCAACCAGCGTGTACAGCTTGCCGGCGCCGCCGGTGTCACCGGTGATCGCCTGGCGCATCTTCTCTGGCTGGCTGGCCAGGGCGGCGGCGAACTTGGTGGTGTCCAGGATCAGCGTGCCGTCGGCATTGGGGTAGCCGCGGGTGTCCAGGCCGATCGCCTTGGCATCGAGCTTGTCACCGGCCAGGTCCTTGAGCACGCTCGACATCACCGAGCGCAGCTGGCTGGTGGCGCCGCGCATCTGCGCATCGCCGGTCAGCGTGGAGGCTTCCTTGGTCTTGGCGTCGTACTTGGTTTCGGTGTTGATGGCCGCCAGTGCGGCGTTGTACGCGGTGACGAACTCCTGCATCACCTTGGTCGCCGCAGCAGTGTCGGTGCTGATGGTCACCGTGCTGGTGCCCGGCATCTTCAGGTTCAGGGTCAGGCCCGGGACCGCATCGGCCACCGTATTGCTGGCGCTGACGACCTTGACGCCATCGATGGTCAGCTCGGCATCGGCAGCGGCGGTGTTCTGCTTCAGGCTGTTGACCAGGCCGCCCAGTTTGGCATCGCTGCCGGCGTATTCGAGCTTGATCGCGTTGGCGGCACCGGTCTTTTCCTGGGCGATCGACAGGTACTGGTTGTCGCCGGAACTGATCAGGGTGGCCTGCACGCCTTCCTTGCGGCCGGCCGCGTCGATCTTGTTGCGGATGGTGGTCAGCGTGTCGCCGTCCTCCACCTCCACGTTCATGGTCTTGGCGTTGTCGCCCACGCCGACGGTCAGCGTCAAGGTTCCGGCAGCAAACGTGTCGGTCTTGGGTACCGAAGTGTCGGCGATCAGCTTGTGCGCGGTGGCCAGCGAGGTGACGTTGACCACGTGCGTGCCGTTGGAGGCTGCCGCCTTGGTGGTGCCGACGTCATACAGAGCGACCGAGGCCGTCAGGATCTCGTCGGTGCCCTTGTCGCCGCCCTTGCTGGCGGTCACCGTGCGCGTGTCGAACGCGGTGGTGGCCTTCAGTGCGGTCAGCGCCGTCTTCAGCTTGTCGAAGGCCGCGGTGACGGTGCCGATCGACGACAGCTGCATCTTGGCCTTGGACTGCTGCAGGTTCAGCGCATTGTCGGCGGGCTTGCGGTCAGCTGCGACCAGCTGGTTGACGATGCTGGAAATGTCCAGTCCCGAGCCGATGCCACCGTATCCAAAGTCTGCCACGTCGTTTCTCCTGGTATCCGGGCCTGGCCGCCGTGCGGTGGCCCGTCGTCAACGAAAATAGCGGCCTGCGCCGCTGGGTCTTGAGGACTTCGTTGATGCACGTGCCGTGCCAATGCTCTGGCGCAGGTTCTGGCACGCGGGTTGCAGGAGGCCTGGGGCAGGGTGCGGGTGGGTTCACCGCGGGCTGCCGGGGGTCTGCAAAAAACCCTCCCCCAATGCAGGGGAGGGATCAGGCTACTGACAATCGGGGGGAGACGAAGCCGCCCGGTACGTACAGTCAAAGGTACAGCGCTGAAAGAGAGGTCCGCAGGAGCGGGCGATGCCAAGCCGGTTCGGGAGTGATCCCGGGCCGGGCATGGCCCGCGCCTTCGTGCATCGTGGCTTCCCGGTTGCCGCTACCGTCGGTTCGATCCGACGGTAGCGGCGCCTTCTTGCCGTGGATCAGCGCAGCAGGCTGAGCACGCCCTGCGGCACCTGGTTGGCCTGGGCCAGCATGGCCGTACCGGCCTGCTGCAGGATCTGGGTGCGGGTCAGTTCGGCGGTTTCCTTGGCGAAGTCGGTGTCCTTGATGCGGCTGCGCGACGCCGACAGGTTTTCCGACGAGGTCTGCAGGTTGGCCACCACCGAGGTGAAGCGGTTCTGGATCGCACCGAGGTCGGCACGGGTGCTGTTGATCGCACCCAGGGCCTTGTCGACCACTTCCAGGGCCTGCTGGGCGCCGAGCACGGTGCTCACGTCCAGCTTCTGCACGTTGGCCGCCGTATCGGCGCCAGCGGTGTAGGCGCCTGCCGCAGCCGCGGTACCCCAGGTCTTGGCGGTCGCGTCGTAGTCGCTGCGCATCAGCGCGATGTCGGCAGCGGCAACGGCCTTGCCTTCCTTCACCGAGCTCAGCTTCAGCGTGCCGTCGGCATTGGCTTCGGCGTAGATGCCGGCCTCGCCGATCTTGGCGTTGATGGCGGTGGCGACGGCCTTGGAGGCATCGGCCGTGGTGGCGCCGGCCTTCACTTCAACCGTGCCGATGTCCACGCCCATCACGGTGCCGGAGAAGCGGGCACCGTCGGTGCTGGCAGCCAGGGCAGCCGTCGCGCCGGTGGCGAAGGTCGAGGTGCCCAGCGAGCCGGCCTTGGCATCGATGGTCTTGTCGATGGCGATGGCCTGGCCGGCGTTGGCGCCGACCTGGAACAGCTGGCTGGAGAACGAG
>NZ_JAJNOF010000021.1:0-48631 GCF_027854495.1 Stenotrophomonas sp. PI_27 | reverse complement strand
TACCCACGCCGAGCAGTTCAACGCCGACCTGCTGGCGTTCGCACGCAAGTGATGTCCCGCGACGGCGCCCCAGGGCGCCGCCGCTCCTTCGGTAGTGCCGGCCGCTGGCCGGCAACCCGATCATCCGTCGTAATCACGCACAGCCGGCCAGCGGCCGGCTCTACCCGTGGCGGGTCAGATGTCGGTGTGGTGATGCGGTACGGTGGCCGGCAACGGATCGTGCCCACCCACGAAGTGACGCACCACTGGCGCACGCTCACCGCGATGCAGTGCCCGCAGGGCTTCCTGGATCGCCCTGTCATCGGCGGTGATGCGCTCATGCTGGCGCAGGTGCTCCAGCCACGATGGGGTCACGAAATACTCCAGGTGAATCCCCGGGGTTGCCACGTCCTCGACCACGCCCCAGACCACCGCGCCATCGCGGCGACGGATCGTGCCCAGCGCGCGCATCTGCGCCTGGAACGCCGCACGATCGGCATCGTCGATGCGGTACTCGAGGGTCACCAGCACCGGGCCCCGATCATTCGATACCGGCACCGACAGTTCCGGCGCCGGCCAGTGTCCGGCAGGGCGCAGATTCAGGTCCTCGGTGCCTGCAATGCGCACCCGCCACACCAGCAGTCCTCCGATCACCGCGCCGGCGGCCGCCACCAGCAATGCCAGCTCCGGCGAAGTGCGTTGCGCCAGCGCGCCCCAGCTCAGGCCGCCGGCGGCCATGCCGGCGGAAAACACCATGATGTACAGCGCCAGTGCGCGTGCACGCACCCACGCCGGTACCGCCGTCTGCGCGGCGATCTGCAGCGACGACAGCACGGTGATCCAGGCAAAGCCATTGACCAGCATCACCAGCGGCAGCACGTACCAGCTGCGGGTCAGCGCCAGCCCGACCAGGCTCAGCGCCAGCGACAACGTCGCCAGCAGCACCAGCAGGTCGCGGTCCAGCTGCGCGCGCAGCTTCGGCAGCAGCAGCGCACCGCCCACCGCACCGATCCCGATGCAGCCCAGCAGCATGCCGTACTGCCCCGCCCCGCCGTGCATCTGCCCGCGCACCACCACCGGCAGCAGGGCGTTCATCGCTGCAGCGAAGAAGAAGAAGCCGACCGACTTGATCAGCACCGCCTGCAACCGCCCGGCGCGGCTGGCGTAGCGCAGGCCCGCCTTCAAGCCCGCACCAAAGCCTTCCGGCGGCAGGCTGGACTGCTTCGGGTCGCGTTTCCAGCCCCACACCACGAACAGCATCGCGGCGAAGGTGATCGCATTGAAGCCGAACGCCCAGACCGCTCCCAGCTGGGCGACGATCACGCCGCCGACGGCCGGGCCGATCGAGCGCGCGATGTTGATGCCGATCGAGTTCAGCGCCACTGCCGAGGCCAGCATCGGCTGCGGGACCAGCTCGGACACGATCGCGGCCTGCGCCGGCATCGCCATGGCTGCACCGCAGCCCATGCAGAACGTCAGCAGCACCAGCAGCTGCGGTGTCAGCAGGTCCATCGCGGTCAACGCTGCCATGGCCGCAGCGACCATCAGCATCCAGCCCTGCGTTACCAGCAGGTATCTGCGGCGGTCAACGATGTCGGCCAGCGTGCCGGCGGCCAGTGCCAGCAGCACGATCGGCACCGTGGTGGCCGACTGCACCAGCGCCACCATCAACGGCGAGCCGGTACGCTCGGCCATCACCCAGGCAGCGGCCACGTCATTGACCCAGGTCCCGATGTTGCTGGCCAGGATTGCCAGCCAGATCGATCGGAACATCTGGATCTTCAGGGGGGACCAGGCGCCTTCGGCCGGTACGGGTTGTGACGCGTTTGCGTTCACCATTGCCATGCTCCAACGATCGAGGCGAACAACGTGTCCTGGCCACCGGCCTGCTTCAGCGCAGGACCGGCGTCGACCCAGGCCAGCTGCAGCTGCCATTGCCAGTGTTCGCTGGCCTGCCAGCGGGTTTCGGATTTGTACTGCGTGCCGATGCGGCGCGCGCCACCGGCACTGCCCGGCAACGCCAGCAGCGGCGCCGGCGTGGTGTAGACCGCATCGGCCCGGCGATGCTTCCACGCCATCTGTACGCCCAGTTCCGTCGTCACCGCGTCGCGCAGGCGCAGGGTCAGGGTCGGCTGCACGTCCATCAGATTGGCGGGGGCCAGCAGGCTGGCCTCGCTGAAGTAGGCCGATTTCGGGAACAGTGCATTGAAGGTGCCCACGCGACCATCGTGAAGGTTGCCGTCGCCACTGGCGATATCCGCCTTCAGCCCCAGCCGCGGTTGCAGCGGCCGCTCGATCCAGCGCCAGCCGGTGTCGGTGGCCAGCGTCCAGGCGCGGACATCCAGCGTGCCGGCGACCGTCTGCAGTTCACCGCCCTGCGCCACCAACTCGGTGTTCCAGTCCAGCGCACCGGCCTGGCCGAACCAACGCGCACCGAGGGTCTGCCGCCGCTCGGTACCGGAGCCCGCCGCAAAGCGCGCGCCTTCACGACGGTAGTCCAGCAGGTACAGATCCCATTGCCCTGGGCCACGACCCCGCGCGGTGGTCGCATACGCGCCCCACAGGTGGGCACCGCGTTCGCCGCGGTCATCGAAGGCGCCGGGTCGGTTCTCCAGCGGTCGCAGCGCCATCAGGTCCAGCGTGCCGAGGCGGCCTTTCCAGCCTGCACGGGCACCATCGAATGCCAGCCGGATGTTCGGCCCGTCACGCACCGACAACAGCCGCGAACTGCCATAGCCGGCTTCCTGCCGACCGAGCTGCAGATGGAACCCACCGCGCTGCCAGCGCCAGTAGGCCTGCTGCACGTCCAAGGCGCCACGGTCGGTACGGCCCGGGCCGCCTGCCTTGCCATTCTCGGCATGCACGCCCAGCTGCACCCGTGCCTGCCAGTTGCCCTCGGCATACGTGGCCGACGCCAGTGCACGCAGCAGTCCGTAGCCGTCTTCACTGCCGCCGATACCGAATCGGGCCGGGTCGTAGTACATCCCCCTGAGGCGCAGCGAGGCGTCCCATTGCACTTGGCCGTCGCCCACGTCGGTGCAGCGGGGGGCGTCACAGGCCAGCGCCATCCATGGCATGGCCAGCAGCGCCAGGCTCAGAACGCGAAGCACGAGCATCCCATCGCACCCCAGAAGGCGCTCAGGTCGTCGGTGGGCGCCGCATGCAGCGCGGCATGGCCGTGAGCACCATGCGTCCTGCAGGCCACACCGTGATGGTGGCGATGCGCGGCGGCCAACCCGGTAGCGGCACCGCCGACGTGGTAGCCACCGAAGCGGTTGACCGGCGACCAGTCCGGCATCGCCGGCGGCAGCTGCGGCGCCAGGCCGGCGTAATCGCCGTCGGCGTGCACGATGCGGCCGCCGACCACGGTCAGCAGGCTGGTGATGTCGGCGATCTGCGCGTCATCAACGCGGAAGAAGTCGGCCGAGAGCAGGATGAAATCAGCCAGCTGGCCAGCTTTCAGCGTGCCCTTCACCGCTTCGTCGCCGGAGAACCAGGCACTGCCCTGCGTCCACAGGCGCAACGCCTGCTCGCGTTCGAGCAGGTTCTCCTCGCCATACAGCGCCAGGCCGCCCACGGTGCGCCCGGTCACCAGCCAGGACAACGCCACCCACGGGTTGTAGCTGGCCACGCGGGTGGCATCGGTACCGGCACCGACCGGCACGCCTTCGGCCAGCATGCGCCTGACCGGCGGCGTGTGCCGCGCAGCCTGCACACCGTAGCGCTCGACGAAAGCTTCGCCCTGGTAGGCCATGCGGTGCTGCACGGCGATGCCGCCACCCAGCGCACGGATGCGTTCGATGTTGCGCGGGGTGATGGTCTCGGCGTGGTCGATGAACCAGTGCAGGCCATCGAACGGCACCTCGCGGTTGACCTGTTCGTACACATCGAGGATGCGGGTGATGCTCTCGTCGTAGGTGGCGTGGATACGGAACGGCCAGCGCTTCTCGACCAGCAGCTTCACCACGTCATGCAGTTCGGGCTCAAGCTCCGGCGGCAGTTCCGGGCGCGGCTCGTTGAACAGCTCGAAGTCGGCCGCCGAGAACACCAGCATCTCGCCGGCACCATTGTGGCGCAGCAGGTCGTCGCCCTGGCGCGGCTGCAGGATTTCGCTCCAGCCACGGAAGTCATCCACTTCCTTGCCCTTGTTCTGGGTGAACAGGTTGTAGGCGATGCGCACTGTCAGCTGGTCATCGCGGTGCAGCTGCTCGATGACCTGGTAATCCTCGGGGTAGTTCTGGAAGCCGCCGCCAGCGTCGATCACCGAGGTGACGCCCAGCCGGTTCAGTTCGCGCATGAAGTGGCGCGTCGAATTGGCCTGGTACTCGATCGGCAGGCGTGGCCCCTTGGCCAGCGTCGCATACAGGATCAGCGCATTCGGCTTGGCCAGCAGCAGCCCGGTCGGATTGCCCAGCGAATCACGCACGATCTGCCCGCCCGGCGGATCCGGCGTGTCCTTGCTGTAGCCGCACGCACGCAGCGCGGCGCGGTTGAGCAGCGCACGGTCGTACAGGTGCAGCAGGAACACCGGCGTATCCGGCGCGATGTCGTTGAGCTCCTGCAGCGTCGGCAGGCGCTTCTCGTTGAACTGTGCGGCGGTGAAGCCACCGACCACGCGCACCCACTGCGGTGCAGGAGTGCGGTCGACCTGGGCCTTCAACATGTCCAGGGCGTCGCCCAGCGAACGCAGGCCGTCCCAGCGCAGTTCAAGGTTGTAGTTCAGGCCACCGCGGATCAGGTGGGTATGGCTGTCGTTGAGGCCAGGCAGCAGGCGCCTGCCCTGCGCGTCGATCAGCGTCGCTTCATTGCCCCAGCCGCGCATGATCTCCTCGTCGCTGCCGACGGCGACGATGCGGCCCTCCTGCACGGCCAGTGCCTGGGCATGCGGCTGCTGCGGGTCGAGGGTGGTGATGCGGGCATTGCGGATGACCAGGGTGCTCATGCGACGCTCCTTGGAAGTGGAATCGAGTGCGGCAGCGGCGCGACCGGCCAGACCGAGCGCAACCGCGGCGCCGCTGGCCAGCATCACGGTGCGGCGGCCGTGGTCGAGGGGATCGTGACTCATGCGAAAGCTCCCGGAAGTCGTAGGCCATCCAGCGCCCAGGCCCCCGGCCCGGCCAGCGCGAGGGCCAGCAGCACCGTGGTCCACATCAGCGGGTACTCACTGCCGCCGCGCATCCAGAACCAGCCCTTGGGCAGGGCCAACAGCACGGTGAAGCCGATGAAGGCAGCGGCGGCAAGCGCGGCGATGCGGGTCTGCCAGCCGAGCAGCACGGCCAGCCCGGACAGTACCTGCAGCAGGGACAACAGCAGCGGCAACGGCGCCACTGCCGGCAGCCCGAAACCGCGCAGCTCTGCAGCAAAGCCATGCAGCCCGGGTCCACCGAACCAGCCGAACAGCTTGCCCAGCGCGTGCGGCAGCAGGAAGCCGCCTGCCGCCACGCGCAGCATCAGCAGGGCCAGGTCGAGGCCATGGCCAGCCAGCATGCTCAGTGCCCGCCTTCCTGCGCGCCGAACATGCGCTTGGCGTACTGGATGCCGATGCCATAGCCGCCGGCGTGGTCGCGGGCGATGCCGGTGGTCAGGTCGTAGGTTTCACCCCGTGCCCAGTCGCGCTGCAGTTCGAGCAGGTACTGCACGCTGGTCATCGGCACCGCGCCGGCCTGCACCATGCGGGTGATCGCACGCTCGTGCGCTTCTTCGCTGACGTCGCCGCAGGCATCGGTGATCACATGGACCTCGAACCCCTGCGCCAGCGCCGACAGCGCCGGCCCAACGATGCAGACGCTGGTCCACAGGCCGGCAAGAACCAGCCGGCGCTTGCCGATGCGGTTGATCTCATCGATCACCGGCTGGTCTTCCCAGGTGTTCATCGAAGTGCGGTCGAACACCGGCTGGCCCGGGAAGATCTGCGGCAGCTCCGGGAACATCGGGCCCGAGAATGACGTCTCGGCCACCGTGGTCAACACGACCGGCACGTTGAACCCCTTGGCCCCCTTGCTGATCAGCGACACGTTGTTGCGCAGCGCGGAGATGTCGATGGTGTGGGTGGCGAACGCCATCTGCGACTGGAAGTCGATCAGCACCAGGGCGTGGTCGGTCGGCGACAGCAGGGCCGGGGCGGGCGTGGCGGTGGCAAGGCTCATGGATGGACTCCGTGGGAAACACGATCATGGGGAAGCAACAGGGCGGCGTCGCCGGCCCGATACTGGCCGGGGCTGCACCCGGTCTCCGCGCGGAAGCTGCGGACGAAATGGCTCTGGTCGAAGAAGCCCAGCTGCTGGGCCAGGCACGCCATCGGCAGCTGCGCACCCGGCAGCAACTGGCAGGCGCGCTGGATGCGGCGGCGGCGCACATAGCGCAACGGGCTGGCGCCGGTGCCGCTACGGAACAGGCGCACCAGATGGAAGCGGCTGACGCAGGCGGCGGCCGCCAGCTCGGTGACGCGCAGCGGCTGCGACAGGTGCTCATCGACATAGCGCAGGGCTCGCTGCAGTGCGGCGGCCTGCTGCGGGGCAAGCGGGATGGCGGACGGATCGGGCGGACTGACGGTGGCCATGCGGGGCGCCGCGAGGGGGTGGCCCATGGTGCGCGGCCGGCGTGCGATGCCCTACCCCCGTCGGTCGAGGCCGGCGCCTACCCGAATGGGGGAGGCCGACGGCCGAGCAGGCGGCGCCCGAACCAACGCGCGTCCAGCGAATAGGCGCCCGGCCCGACCATCAACAGCGCCGGCGGCAACACCACCAGCGGCCAAGGCGCCTGCTGCGCGAACATGCCCGCGACCGCCATCATCGCCGCCAGGGGGGTCAACACCCCCAGCGCGAGCATGGCCGCCGCCAGCAGGCACAGCAGCCACCAGCCGGCGTGCACGCCGGGCGTGCACAACGCCGAAGCCAGGCACAGCCGCAGCCACAGCAGGCCAATGCCCGGACCGCGGTCGGGGAACATCACGAACAGGCGCTGCATGGATGCGCTCCGGGAGTCATGCCGGCGTGATAGCCGACGGCGACGCCCGTTGCCTACCCCGTTCGGGTCACCCCGGGCTGCCCCACACCTGCCAGAATGCGCGCCATGCGTGGCCGCCCCTTCCCGTTCCTGCGTCGCCTGCCGGCGCTGCTGACGTGCCTGCTGCTGTTGACCGCCCTGCCCGCCCTTGCCGTGCAGCGCCCGCCGGTGAGCGGTGGCCTGCCCGATTACGAACACACGGCCTGGCGGGTCGGCCAGGGCGCGCCCGGCGACATCTGGGACATCACCCAGGACCGGGACGGCCTGTTGTGGCTGGCCACCGGCTCGGGCCTGTACCGCTTCGATGGCCGCCGTTTCGAACGGCAGCCGGCCCCGGCCGGCAGCCACTTCCCGTCCACCAACATGGTCACCCTGGCCCATGGCCATGACGGCGCCCTGTGGATCGGCTACTTCCAGGCCGGCATCAGCCGCTTCGCGCAGGGTCAGCTGCACAGCTATGGCCGCCAGCAAGGCGTGCCGGTCGGCGTGGTGCCGCACTTCAGCCAGGATCGCGAGGGCCAGCTGTGGGCGGCGATCAATGGCGGGCTGCGCCGGTTCGATGGACAACGCTGGCAGCCCATGCCGGCCAGCGCCGGGCTGCCCGAGCGCCGTGTGCAGTGGGTGCTGCACGACAGCCGGGGAACGTTCTGGGTAGTGGCCGACCTGAGGATCTGGATGCGTGCCGCCGGCCAGGCCACGTTCAAGGACACCGGCATCGCCGTCTCGCAGATGGCGACGCTGGCCGAAAGCCCGCAGGGCGAAGTGTGGCTGGCTGACCGCGTGCGCGGCACGTCGCCGCTGGCCAATGCGCAGGGCCTGCTACCGGACACCGAGCGTGAAGCGCGGCGGCTGCCGGCGCTGGTCGCCGCGCGCCTGCAGTTCACCACCGACGGTGCGTTGTGGGCCACGATGAGCCCGCACGGCGGCGTCGCCCGCGTCACCTTCGCCGGCACCCAGGCCGTGCGCATGGAGCGCTTCGATTCGCCGCACGGGCTGACCGCCACCTCGGCGGTGCCGATCATCGTCGATCGCGAAGGCAATCTCTGGGTCGGCACCAATCTCGGCCTCAACCGCTTCCGCGCGCGCAGCGTGCACACCCTGGTGGTCGGCCCGAGCGATCCCTACCGCTCGCTGGTACGGGCCAGCGATGGTCGCGTGTATGGCTACGGCGAAGACCTCAGGCCCTATGACCTGCAACGCCACCTGCTGGATGGCAGCGCGCCGCAGCTGCAGGCCGCCGCGCGCCAGGCGCCCACGCCGATCTGGCAGTTCGACTGGGTCAACCTTGCGCGCACGGTGGCCGGCCACACGACATTGATTCCGCTGCCGGCCCCGTTCACCGGGCAGCCCCTGCACGCCCTGCTGTTCCCCGACGACACCCAGGCCTGGGTCTGCACGGGGGAGCATGGCGTCCTGCAGTACCTGCACGGCCAGTGGCGGCAGGAAGGCCGTCTGCCCGAACAGGCCTGCTCATCGCTGGCGCTCAATGCCCGTGGCCAGCTGCTGCTCGGCTATGCCGATGGCCGTCTGCGCCGGATGGGAGCCACCCGCATCGACACCCTCGATGCCCGCCAGGGCCTGTCCGTCGGGCCGGTCACTGCGATCCTGCAGCATCAGGAGCTGCTGCTGGTGGCCGGCGAGGCCGGCCTGGCCGCACGTCTGGGCGAGGGCCGTTTCGTTCCGGTGCGCACCGACATGGCCGGTGTCCTGGAAGGCATCACCGGCATGGTTGCCGATCCGAACGGGCACCTCTGGCTCAACGGCAGCCGCGGCCTGGTCAGGCTGGACAGCGGCCCGTTGCGCGCGGCCCTGCGCAGCGGCCAGCCGGTCACGCCGCGCCTGTTCGATGCGATCGATGGCATGCCCGGCATCGCCCTGCAGAGCGGGCCGATCGCCACTGCCGTCCTGGCCGATGACGGCCTGCTGTGGCTGGCCACCAACCAGGGCCTGGCCTGGCTCGACACGACCCGTTCGCACGTCAATACGATGGCGCCCAGCGTCCGCATCGGCGAAGTGCTCTATGGCAGCATGCATGCGCCACTGCGCGACGGCCTGCGCCTTCCAGCCGGCACCAGCCAGTTGCAGATCGACTACGTGGCACTGTCGCTGGCACGCCCGGAACGCAACCGCTACCGCTACCGACTGTCCGGCGTCGACGACGGCTGGCAGGACGCCGGCAGCAGCACCCGCGCGTACTACACCAATCTGGCCCCGGGCAAATACCGGTTCGAGGTCGAAGCAGCCAACGAAGACGGCATCTGGAGCACCGCACCGGCCAGCCGCAGCTTCCGCATCGCACCCACCTTCGTGCAGACGGTGTGGTTCAAGCTGCTGTGCGCCGCCGCGATACTTGCGCTGCTGGTGATGGCGGTGCGCATCCGCAGCGGGCAGCTGGCCGCACTGTTCCGCGCGCGCCTGCAGGAACGCAATGGCGAACGCGAACGCATCGCACGCGACCTGCATGACACCCTGTTGCAGGGCAGCCAGGGCCTGATCCTGCGCCTGCATGCGATCAGCCAGTCAGCGCAGACGCCCGAGCCGGTGCGCAGCCAGCTGGAATCGGCGATGCAGCTGGCCGAACGCAACCTGGCCGAGGGCCGCGAGCGGGTCAGTGCCCTGCGCGAGGGCCCCTTCGCCGGCCGCGACCTTGCCTCGGCGCTGGCCGATGTGCACGCCGAGTACGCCGGGCACGGCACCAACCCACTGCGCTTGACCGTCGAAGGCACGGCGCCACCGCTGCAGGCCGACGCGGCCGAAGAGGTGTTCCTGATCGGCCGGGAGGCCATCCGCAATGCACTGCGCCACGCCAGTGCCAGCGCCATCGAAGTAGAGCTGTCCTACGGCGCGCGTTGCTTCCTGCTGCACGTGCGCGATGATGGCGTGGGCATCGCCGACGAAAATGCAGGCCATGGCCATTGGGGCCTGCAGGGCATGCGTGAGCGCGCGCAGCGCCTCGGCGCGGAGCTGCAGCTGTGGACCCGCCCCGGGCTGGGCACTGAAGTCGCGCTGGCGGTTCCCGCCCGGCGCCTGTATCACCGCCGCCCCTCACGCTGGCGGTGGCCCTGGAGAAGAACATCCCATGAGTGAGTCCCCTGCCCCGATCGGCGTGCTGGTGGTCGACGACCACCCGCTGCTGCGTGACGGACTGGCTGCGCTGCTGGGCGCCCAGCCCGACCTGCGCCTGCTGGGCGAAGCCGCCGACGGCGAGGAAGCCATCGCCTGCTACCAGCAACTACGGCCGGACGTAGTGCTGATGGACCTGCAGATGCCACGCCTGGATGGCGTCGAGGCCATCGTGCGGATCCGCGCGATGGACCCGCGCGCGCGCATCATCGTGCTGACCACCTACCGTGGTGACGTGCGCGCGGTACGGGCACTGCAGGCCGGCGCCAGCGCCTACCTGCTGAAGGACATGCTGCGCCACGAACTGGTCGATACCATCCGCATGGTCGCCGGTGGCCGCCGCGCGCCGATTCCGCCGGCGGTGGCGGCCAGCATTGCCGCGCACGTGGTGGAAGACCGGTTGTCGCCGCGCGAGACCGAGGTGCTGCGGCATGTGGCCGGTGGCCTGTCGAACAAGCGCATCGGCGAGCGCATGCAGATTTCCGAGCAGACGGTGAAGGCACACATGAAGAGCCTGATGGACAAGCTCGGTGTGGGTGACCGCACCCATGCGGTCACCCAGGCACTGCGGCGCGGCATCATCAGCCTGGACGACAGCGGGCACGATTAGGGAGTGTTCGGCAGGGCCCGCAGCCCTGCACCCGCGGTAGTGCCGGCCGTTGGCCGGCAACCTCAGCAGCAACGGCAACCACAACAGCAACAGCATGGATTCCGTGGGATGGCGGGTGGTAGGTGTCGACCTTGGTCGACACGGTAGATCCACGCCATGCGTGGATGAATCTCTGTCAGATATCGAAATACATCTGGGGTCAGATCCGCTTTCCTCCGGAAAACGGATCTGACCCCGAGAGCGGTTCCAACAGACCGCAGGTGCAGCGCTGCAGGCCCTGCTAATCACCCCTACTTCAAACGCAGCAGCAGGCTGCCGCCCGCACACACCACCGCCAACCAGGCCACGCCGTGCCACCCCCATTGCGCCAGCGCCAGGCTGCCCAGCGCGCCACCGGCCGCCATGCCGATGAACATGCCCGTGAACAGCAGCGCATTGAGCCGGCTGCGCGCCGGTGGCACCAGGCCGTAGACCAGCGTCTGGTGCGCCACCAGCGCCGACTGGAAACCGAAGTCGAACAGCAATGCACTCACCACCAGCAGCGGCAGCAGCGCAGCGACCGGCAGCCAGCGCTCAGCAAGCAGCAGGCCGAAGCCCAGCAGTGCCACTGCGATCGCCAGCCGCGCTACCGCATGGCTGCCCAACCGATCGGCGAAGCGACCGGCGAACGGCGCGGCCAGGGCACCGGCCGCACCGGCGATACCAAACGCACCGGCCGCAGCACTGCCCAGGCCCAGGCGTGCGTGCAGCATCAACGCCAGCGTCGACCAGAACGCGCTGAAGCCCACGGCCAGCAGCGACTGGCTGGCCACCGCGCGGCGCAGTTGTGGCTGCTCGCGCCACAACGCCAGCAACGAGCCCAGCAGCGCCGGATAGCGCAGCGTGCTGGTCGGTGCGAAACGCGGCAGCGCGCGCGCCATCACCGCGCCCATCGTCGCCACCGATACCGCAGCCAGTACGAACTGCGTGCGCCAACCCCATGCTTCAGCCACCACGCCACTGACCACGCGCGACAACAGGATGCCGAGCAGCAGGCCGGTCATCACCCGGCCGACGATCTGGCCGCGTTGTGCATCCGGCGCCAGCACCGCCGCGGCGGGCACGATGTCCTGCGCCAGCGTGGCCATCAGCCCGACCAGCAGGCTGGCCATCAGCAGCCCCGGCAGGTGCCCGGCCATCGCTGCGGCGCCCAGTGCCAGCGCCAGCAGCGCGGACTTCAACAGGATCAGGTTGCGGCGGTCGAAGCGGTCGCCCAGCGGTGCCAGCAGCAGGATGCCCAGCGCATAGCCGAGCTGGGTCAGGGTCGGCACCAGGCCGGCGGCGCGTTCACCTGCGCCGAGGTCCTGGGCGATCAGGCCCAACATCGGCTGGCTGTAGTACAGCGAGGCGACCGAGAAGCCGGCGCCGGCCGCCATCGCCAGCACCAACGGCGTGGACGGTGCGGTCGCGGGTGCGGCGGCGACGGACAGCGAGGGGGTAGACATGGGGAAGTCCGGTGGAGGAGGTGGGCGTATGCTGCCTGTATTCGCTTGGCGTCTGTAGTAGGCTCCTGCACATACACTTCATACGTGCCACGCATGAATGACCTTGCCACCGGCGCCGATCGCCTGGATCTGCTGCGCACCTTCCTGCGCATCGTCGATGCCGGCAGCCTGTCTGCCGCAGCCGTGCAGCTGGGCACCACCCAGCCGACGGTCAGCCGGCGCCTGCAGGCGCTGGAGCGTCAGCTCGGCCTGCGCCTGCTGCAGCGCTCCACCCACGGGCTGCAGCTGACCGAGGACGGGCTGCGCTGCCAGCGTCATGCGCAACGCGTGGTCGACGAATGGGAGTCGCTGCAGGCCGAACTG
This sequence comes from Stenotrophomonas sp. PI_27, assembly GCF_027854495.1. Taxonomy (NCBI): domain Bacteria; kingdom Pseudomonadati; phylum Pseudomonadota; class Gammaproteobacteria; order Lysobacterales; family Lysobacteraceae; genus Stenotrophomonas; species Stenotrophomonas sp. PI_27. Next base: position 36,067 of record NZ_JAJNOF010000021.1, on the reverse strand, counting down.
CAGGGCGAACCGGAAACGCTGCGTGGACGCCTGCGGGTGATGGTGCCGCACGCCTTCGGCCAGGCCCAGCTGCTGCCGACCATGCTGGACTTCCTCGCCCAGCATCCGCAGCTGAGCCTGGAGTGGATCCTGGAAGATCGCCGCCCCGACTTCGTCGCCGAAGGCATCGACTGCGCGGTGCGGGTCGGCCCGGTGGACGAGCCGCGCATGGTTGCGCTGCCGCTGGCCGAAGTGCCGCGCATCGTCGTGGCAGCGCCCTCGCTGGTGCTGGCCACGGTGGTGCGCACGCCGGAACAGGCGCAGTCACTGCCGTGGATCTCGCTGGTCACCTATTACCGCGAGCGCCTGCTGCTGCATGACGCGCAGGGGCGCGCGCACACGCTGTCGATCAGCCCACGCCTGCTGACCGACAACCTGTTCGTGGTGCAGCAGGCCGCGCGCGCGGGTTTGGGCGCGGCGGTGGTCTCGGCCTGGCTGGTCGCAGAGGACCTGGCACAAGGGCGTCTGGTGCAGCTGCTGCCGGACTGGCAGGCACCGGCGCTCCCGGTGCACGTGGTGTTTCCTGCCGCGCGCCAGCAGCCGCCCCGGCTGCGCGCCTTCATCGACGCGATGAAGGCCGCACTGCCGCAGCTGCACGGAATGCGGCCGGCACCGCGCTAGCGCCCGCTCACATCATCCACGCATGGCCTGGATCTACTGACGATACGGGTAGCTCCACGCCATGCGTGGATTCCGTTCGAGGCCACAGGGTCAGAGCGCTTCCCGGCGGGAGGGGATCGGACCCTGTCGATCACTGCGCCTTGGCAGCCTCGGCATTCCACGCCGCGACCTTGGCCCTGGTGTCGGCCAGCATCTTGTCCAGCGCGGCACGGTCATACACGTTGCCACGCAGCACCACGCTGTCGATCTTCTCGGTGGCGGCAATGTCCTGCAGCGGGTTGGCGGTCAGCAGCACCAGATCGGCGGCCTTGCCCTGCGCGACACCACCATAGCGGTCCATCTGGCCGAACCAGGCCGGGCCGGAACGGGTGGCGGCCGACAGCGCCTGCGGCGCGCTCAGGCCCTCCTTCACGAACAACTGCAACTCCTGGTGCAGGGCGATGCCCGGGAAATTGAACGAATTGAGGAAGCCCGCATCAGTGCCGGCGATGATCGTCACCCCCGCTTCCTGCAGCATCGGCAGCACGGCAGCCACCTGGTGATACTGCGCGTGGCGCGCCTCGATCTGTGCCGGCGTGGCCTTTGCCGCACGGTCCACGCGCCATTGGTAGGTCGCGCGCAGGCCGGGGCCGATGTAGGCCAGGTACGGGTCGTTGGCATGGTCATCCTGGTCGAGGAAATCGAGAATGCGGCCGCCGTTGAGGGTCGGGGTCACGAACACGCCACGCTTGGCGAAATCACGGTAGGCATGCATCGCCGTGTCACGGTCGAAACTGGCATCGAGGCGGCGGTTGGCTTCGGCGCGGTCGATGCGGCCTGCGCCGAAGTCGGCGGCGATCTGCGCTTCGTCCTTGCTCCCAGCCTTGAATGCGTAGTCCAGATGCTCGATCGAGGCCAGGCCGGCATCGACCGCCTGCTCCACGGTCAGCGCCATCGGAATGTGGCCCGAGGCCTTGAAGCCGGCCTTGCGCGCGGCATCGGCCGCGTACAGGAACAGCTCCGGCGTCAGTGTGCTGTCGGTGATCTTCACGAAATCGACCTTGTCGTGCTGAAGGCGGGTGATCGCCTGGTCGACGTCGGCCTGGCTGCCGACTTCGATCGTCCCCTTCCACACCGGCTTGATGCCTTCGATCTTCGCACCCGAGCTGAGCAGGCGCGGGCCGAACAGCGTGCCCTTGGCAATTTCACCGCGCCACTGCAGCACCTGCCCGGGCAGGTCGCCGGAACAGTCACGCACGGTGGTGATGCCGTGCGCGATGTACAGCGGCAGCAGCGCCTTGTTCTCTTCGATCAGCGCCGGGCCACCGCCGAAGTGCACGTGCATGTCCCACAGGCCCGGGATCAGGTACTTGCCCTTGGCATCGATCTGGCGGGCTGCGCTCCACTGGTCGCGCAGCTGGGCGTCCGGGCCGACCGCAACGATGTCCTCGCCACGGATCACCACGCTCTGCCCGGCCCGGGTGCTGGCATGTTCCACGTCGACCACGGTGGCGTTGCGGATCAGCAGGTCGGCGCGCTCGGCAGCAGACGCCGACAGCGGCGCCACCGCAAGGAGGATGGCAAGGGACAACGGACGGGAACGGAACATGGACAGCATCCTGGTGGGCACGCCCAGCGTGCGGGTGGAAGGGGTTTGCATTCAGCGCGTCGCGCCGTGCTGGCGCAACAGGGTTTCAATGCCGGCATAGCCGCGCTGGCGCGCGTGTGCCAGCGGCGTCACGCCATCACCGTCGGCCAGCTCGGGATCGGCACCGGCATCGAGCAGCAGCTGCACGATCTGCACGTGGCGCGCGCCGCCATCGCCGAGCAGGATCGCTTCCAGCAGCGCGGTCCAGTGCAGGCGGTTGACATGATCCACCGCGACGCCGGCGCGCAGCAGCGTGCGCACGGTGGCCACGTGGCCACGCTCGGCGGCGGGAATCAGCGCAGTGCCGCCATAGCGGTTGGTGCTGTGCAGATCGGCGCCGTGCGCCAGCGTCATCGCCAGGATCTCGTCCAGCCCACGCGCACCGGCATACAGGTAGGCGCTGTCCTGCAACGCATCCTTGGCGTTGACGTCGGCGCCGGCTTCGATCAGCGCGCGCGCGGCCTCCACGTTGTTGCCGTGCGTGGCCAGCAGCAGCGCCGTGCGGCCCTGGCCATCGCGCGCCTCCAGCGTGGCGCCCTCCTCGATCGCCTGTCGCACCGCATCGGCGTCGCCGCGACTGGCGGCATCACGCAGGCGGCCATCGACGTCGGCTTTGGACGTTGCGGTGCAGGCGGGCGTGGCCATGGCCAGCAGGCACAACAGCAGCACGCGCGCGAAGGGCGCAGGCCTGGCAGCAGAACAATGGAAGCGCATGACGTGTCTCCTCGTGTCCGTCGCACGGAATGCCGGGCGGCGGTGGCAGCAGCCGGGCATTGCCGGGCCGTGGCCTGCATGGTAGAAGTCGGCCGGGGTATCCAGAAGTGAAATGTTCAAATGGCTGACAGTGCCAAATCGAATAGAACGCTGTTCGAACTGGACCTGCTGCGGGCGCTGGTGATGGTGGCCGACTGCGGCAGCTTCACTACGGCAGCCACGCGCCTGCATTCGACCCAGTCCACGGTCAGCCAGAAGGTGCGCCGGCTGGAAGCGTTGGCGGGGCATCGCCTGCTTGAACGCGGCCACCGCGATGTCCATCCCACCGATGCCGGCCACACCCTGCTCGGCTATGCCCGGCGCATGCTCGACCTGAACGAGGAAATGGCGCAGGCACTGGCCGGCGCCACGGTGGAGACCGCGGTGCGCATCGGCGTTCCCGAGGACTTCGTCAATGCGCAGACCACGCGCATGCTGGCCGCCTTCAGCCGTCGCCACCCGCAGGTGAAGCTGGAGATCAGCAGCGGCCTCAGCCGCGACCTGGCACAGGGTTTCGACCACGGCGAGCTGGACCTGGTGCTGGTCAAGCAGCGCCGCAACAGCCGCCAGGCGGTGCACTGCCGCCGCGAGCCGATGCACTGGATCGACAGCCTGCGCAGCAGCTGCCTGCAGCAGGATCCGCTGCCGCTGGTCACCTTCCCGCCGCGCGGGCTGTACCGCGACGAGATGATCCACGCCGTGGAAGCACTGGGCTTGCGCTGGCGCATCGCGTTCACCAGCTCGTCGCTGAGTGGCATCCAGGGCGCGGTGGCCGATGGCATCGGCATCAGCCTGTTGCCGCGTCGGGCGGTCACCCGCGATCACCGCATCATCGATGGCGATCGCGCGCTGCCGGTGATCGACAATTACGAGATCGGCCTGTTGCACCGCGCGGACGCTGATGACGCCGTGCGTGCGCTGGCCAGCGAGCTGTGGCGGCAGGTACAGCGCGAACCGGAGTGACCACAGTGGATCCACGCCATGCGTGGATAGAAACGCCCCTCCGGCATTGAAAAGGGCGCGGGTACGCCAGCAGATACACGCTTGTCGCAAAAGGCCCGCTGATGGCGTACCCAAGGCCTGGGCGATAGGGTGGTGAACGCCCTTCTCCGGATTACCCCGCCTATGACCAGCACTTACCAGGTGACTTTGACCCCTGCTCCGAAGGACGAAGCCGACATCCGGTTTGATCCGCTGCCACCTGCACTCGTCGCGCATATGCAGCAGCAGCGTGCGCAGGTTGCTGCGCTCGTCGCATCTGCGTTCCCCACGGTGCCTGTTCAATGGCCGCTACTGCCGAGCACGCTGCAACGCGTAGTCGATGCAGAGCTGATCGATCACGATGCTTGTGACGGCTGGGAAGCACTGGGGGTCGCATTCGGTGACTGTCTGGCACAGCGTCTACCGGAACTTGCCTGGGCCCAGGTAACCGACGCATGGGGCGTCGATGCGGTTCTCCGCTATGGAGAGGCCAATATCATGGTCAGCGCCGTCACCCTGTTGATCAAACGCGTCGAAGAAGGCGAGACCATTGAGATCAACTATCTGCTTGAAACCCTCGAGGAGTTCGTCATCCAGCAAGCGCGCAGGTCCAGGTGAGCCCATGAGCGGACAGTTGAGCCGCGCAGAATGACGTATACGGACCTTGATGTTGCAGCTGCGGGAGCAATCAGAGTTCGCGCATTGACCATCGATATCTGATCGGACCTGCCGCGCCAGGGCACTACATCGCCAGCTAGAGTGCCCGTTGTTTCCTTGCTCCACGGCGCCTTGCCATGTCCGATGAAATCCCCGCCCGCTTCGGTCCCTATCCCGCTGCCCTGCAGACACATCTGCAGCACCAGCGTTCGCTGATCGGCGCGCGCGTGGCTACCGGATTCCCGACGTTGCCGGTGCAGTGGCCGCTGGCGGCCACCACCCTGCAGCGCGTGGTCGATGCCGAACTGATCGATCGTGACGACTGTGATGGCTGGGAAGCGCTGGGCCTGGCGTTCTGCGACACCCTGGCCCAGCGCGTGCCGGGCCTTGGCCTGGATGCAGGTCGCCGATGCCCGGGGCATCGACGCGGTGCTGCGTTATGCCCACAGCAGTCTGCAGATCGGCGCCAGCACGCTGCTGCTCACGCGCGTCGAGCAAGGCGAGGTCATCGACATCGCCCATCTGCTGGCGTGGCTTGAGGAATTCGTCGCCACCCGCGCCGACGACTACGCCTGACGGCCCACCGGGGCAGATCCACGCCATGCGTGGATGAATGAGACCTCGCGATGGCGCCACCCGCGCATGACGTGCATCTACAGCCAGCGGCCGTCGACCACCACCCGGCGCTCCACCGGTACCGCGGCCACCGCAGCCGGGCCGTGGTCCGCACGTACGGCGACGAAGGTCGCCGGCAGGCCTTCGGCGATGCCATGCTGCGGCAGGCCGATCACCTGCGCGGCATGCGTGGTGACCATGTCCAGCGCCAGCATCAGGTCGGCATCGGTGTAGAAGCCCGAGCGGTAGCCCAGCAACATCGCACGCTGCAGCAGGTCGCCGTTGCCGTAGGGCCACCAGCAGTCACGGATGTTGTCATTGCCCGCGAACACGCGCACGCCGGCATCGTGCAGTGCACGCAGTGGCGGGAACGGATGATCACCCGGCGCGTTGCTCATGATGGCAACACCGGCGGTGGCGAGCGCCTCACCCACCTGCAGTGCGCGCGCCAGCGGCACATCGCCCAGCGAATAGGCATGGCTGACCGCCACACGCCCCTGCAGGCCGGCAGCACGCGTGCGCGCGGCAATGCGCAGCAGCTGCGCCAGTCCGGTTTCAGCGGGCTCGTGCAGATGGATGTCCAGCCGCACGCCATGGCGCTCGGCCAGCCCGAACAGCAGCGCCAGCTGGCCTTCGGCATCACCATCGAGCGTGGTCGGGTCGATGCCGCCGAGCACTTCCACGCCCGCGGAAAGCGCCTGCTCCAGTACGGCGGCGGTACCCGGGCAGGACATTACCCCGGCCTGCGGGAACGCCACCAGCTGGATGCGCATGATGTCGGCACAGCGCCGCGCCGCTTCGCGGACCGCCTCGAGATGGCGCAGGCCGGTGCTGCCATCCACATCCACGTGGCAGCGCATCGCCACGGTGCCGAAGCGGCTGCATTGGCGGATCAATGCCTCGGCGCGGTCCGCCATCGGCGCGGCGCCGGCCATCGCGGCCTTCTCCACCGCCAGCCGCTCACGCAGGCTGTTCACCGGCTGGTGCGGATGCCAGCGGTCCCCGACGAAGCTCTTGTCCAGATGGATGTGGCCGTCGACCAGCCCGGGCAGCAGCGCAAAACCGTGCAGGTCGATGTGTTCGGCCCCTTCGGCCGGCACTGCATCGCTGCCGAGGCCGCGGATGCGCCCGTCCTGGATATGGAACTGCAGCGGCGCACCGTCGCGGTCGACACCGCCATGGACGAACTGGAGGGACATCGGGAACTCCGGGAAAGCCAAGTCAGGGCGCCATCCTGGGCGCAGCGACCGCCATCGGCCAACGAAATATCTGGATGCCACATATTCACCAATCCGATGAACGCGGTGGCGACGGCGCGCGACGGCCACGCCGTACAGACGCCTGAACGGGTAACATAGGCGCCTGTTTCCGCTGTGATGCCGCATGGGCCCGTCCGACCGCCACGACCGTCTCCGCCGCTGGCAGGCCGCGTCACTGCTTGCGGCTGCACCGATCGCCAGCCTGTCCGCCACCGATGCCGCCGCCAGCGCGCCGCTGCAGGCGCCGCCCGGCCAGCAACGCATCGCACCGGCGGCGCTGGTCGAGCGGCTGCACCAGCGGGTACTGTCCGGGCAGAGTGCCACCGCCACCCTGGAACACTGGTGCGCCGAGCATGGCCTGGCCGCGCAGGCCCGGGTACGCGCGGTGCGCGTGCATGGCCAGGACAAGCCTGCACCCGCCGACGTGCTGCAGGCGCTGGGCGCCACGCGACCGGGCACCCCACTGCGCTACCGCCGCGTGCAGCTGGTCTGTGGCAGCCGTGTGCTCTCCGAGGCCGACAACTGGTACCTGCCGGAGCATCTCAGCCCTGCCATGAACCAGGTGCTGGACAGCACCGACGAGCCCTTTGGTCGTGTGGTCGGCCCGCTCGGCTTCCAGCGCCAGACCCTGGCCGACCAGACCTTCTGGCCGCCGCGCGGCGAAGGCGACCACGGCGTGATCCTGGAGGTGCGCGCCCTGCTGCGCGACCGCCAGCAGCAGCCCTTCAGCTACGTCATCGAGTCGTACCTGCAGCAGGCACTGCCCTAGGCCACCGGCGCGCGCCATCACAGCGGATATCGACACAGCAGAAGGCCCGGCATTGCCGGGCCTTCTGTCTGCCAGCCGGATCAGCGGAACCGGTAGTCCAGCTGCAGCCAGTACTGGCGCCCATACGGGTCGTAGTTGCCGACCGGGTAGAACGGCCAGCCGCCTCCGTTCTTGTCCGCCGGCGGGCGGCTGTCACGCAGGTTGTTGACGATCACGCCCACCGACAGGTTCTCACCGAGCTGGCGGAACACGCTGGCGTTGTAGGTCATGTACGGCGCGATGCGGCCACTGCCATCGGTCTTCGGCAGCGAGCCGAAGCGGTTGCCATACAGGGTGGTGGTCCAGTCTCCCTGGTTCCAGGTGATGCTGCCATTGGCCTTGCTGCGCCACTGGTAGTCATCCAGCGAATTGCGGATGTCGCGCTCCGGATCATCGGCGAACTGCCGGTACGTGTGTTCCAGCACCACGGTATAGGCCAGGCGCGTGGTGAAGCGGCCATAGCGGCCGGCGTCGAAGCGCCAGTTGCCCTTCAGATCCAGGCCACGCACCGATTCGGAGGCCGCGTTGATCGGGTTGATCAGCACACGGATGACCTGGTCCGGCTGCACCGTGGCATTGGACGGGTTGCGGATCACCCGCGACAGCGCGTCCTGGCACAGCGGCGAGCCGATATCGCGCGCTTCGCCACCCAGCGTCCGGCCCAGGCGGCAATCGGCCTCGTCACGCAGGATGCGGCTGGTATCAAGGCTGGTCACCTCGTTGTCGATGCGGATGTCGTAGTAGTCGGCACTGAAGTCCAGCCCGGCCAACGGCGACCAGACCACGCCGAACCCATAGGACTTGGCCGTTTCCGGCTGCAGCTGCGCATTGGCGCGGTTGCTGTAGTCGATCGACAGGCCGTTGTAGTCGCAGTTGTCGTACGACTGGCCTGCGGTGCGGCAGCGCCAGTAATCGGTCATGCCCGGGTTGTAGCCCCGGGTCTCGGTGGCGAACACGTAGTTCATGTCCGGCGCACGGAAACTGGTCGCGGCAGAGCCGCGGATCAGCAGGCTCTCGATCGGGCGGAACTCGACGCCGAAGCTCCAGGTTGCCTTGCCGATGTGCTCGCCGCCCGCACGGTACTGGTCATAACGACCGGCCAGCGTGGTGGTCAGCGATTGCAGCAGCGGCAACTGCAGCTCCACGCCGGCCGCATAGCGGTCACGGTCACCGCCGGCACCGATACCGGCGCTGGTGTTCCAGAACTCGCCGGTGCCCAGCCGCGGGTCCGGGCGGTTGCGGTAGCCTTGGCTGCCGGCCTCGACCACCGCTGCAAGCGCGGCATCACCGCCCGGCAGCGCGAACAGGCGGCCGTTGACGCTGGCGCTGAAGGTCTGCAACCACGCCGCGTTGCGGCTTTCCTGGTAGCCGGACAGGCGGCCGTACTCCTCCGGCGTCAGCGGCTGGAACAGGCGCGACGGGTCCGGTGCATAGACCTCCACGCCATTGCGCACGCCCAGCTGCGGGCCGAGCAGGTATTCGTTGATGCCGGCCAGCAGTACCGGGCGGCGGGTGCGGTTCTCATAGCGCGAACGGCTGTAGACCGCTTCGTAGTCCCAGCCGCTGTCGCCAAGCTGGCCACGCGCACCGATATTGAACGACCACGAATTCTCCAGGAATCGGTTGGCATTGCGCGGCAGGCCACCGATTTCTTCCGGCGCGAACCGGCGGTACCAGCTCTCCAGGGTGCCGGTGTTCTGGTTGTAGAAGTAGTTGCGCGAAGAGGTCCAGGCCGGTGCGCGGGTGTTGTTGCTGATGCGCGCGCTGCCTACCGCCAGATCGGCGAACAGGTCGGTGTTCTCGTTGAGGTGGAAGGTCGCCAGGCCATAGCCGTTGAGGTTGCGCTTCTCGGTCTGCACCGTCCAGTAGCTGGCCGCGGCCTCGTTGCTGCCGCAGTACCAGCCCAGGCGCGGGTTGCTGGCACGGAACACGCTGCCACCATAGATGCCGGACGCGGCATCGCAGCCGTTGAGGCCTGGATCGATGTTGCGGCCGGTGGCGGCGTTGCGACGGTAGGCGATCGCCGTTGCCTGCGGCGCCTTGCCCGCCGGATCATCGTCCAGCGAATCCATGAAGTCGCGCTGGCGCGCGTGGATCGCCTTGCGCACGTCGAATTCAAAGCCGAACAGCGCATCCCATCGCTCACCGGAACCGCCGCCCACCACCTGCACGCGCTGGTTGTCACCGCCGCCCTGCTGGGTGCCGCCGGCGCGCACGTTGACGTCCACGCCTTCAAAATGGTCCTTGAGGATGATGTTGACCACACCGGCAATGGCGTCGGAGCCGTACACCGCCGACGCACCGGCAGCCAGCACTTCGATGCGCTCGATCAGCGCACTGGGGATGTTGGCCAGGTTGACCACGTTCACCGAGCCTTCGTAGGCCAGCGGGTAGTCGGCCTGGCGACGGCCGTTGACCAGCACCAGCGTGCGGTTGGGCCCCAGGCCACGCAGATTGATCGTGTTGGCGGCCGGGGTGAACGTATTGCCGAAGTCCTCGCCCTGCACGTTGCCGGTATTCTCGGTCAGCGCACTGAGGGCGTCGAAGGCATTGCGGTAGCCCTGCGCGTCGATCTGCTCGCGGCTGATCACCGTCACCGGCGAGGGCCCCTCGACGCTGGCACGTGGAATGCGCGAGCCGGTGACCTTCACTTCCTGCAATGTGGTGGGTGCGCTTTCCTGCGCGAAGGCCGGCAGCGAGGCCAGCATCAGGGACGACAGCGCGAGCACCAGCGGACGCGGGCGCAACGCCTTGGGAGAGGCGGACATGGGCTTCCTGGGGGAGTGGGTGGTGGACGGGGAGCCGTGCCTGTGCGGCGCATAACGATCCCGTAACGAAAGTGTCCTGAATGGACGGTTTCAACGGAAATGACCAGCCCTGATGGGCTTATGCCTGAACCGAATCAGAGCGGTTCGCGGCAGTAGGGCGTTTTTGCAAGGATTTGCATGGCATGCCAGGGGCGATGCTTCCATGGTGGGCGAATGACCCACAGCGCCCCTTTCCTCCCTCTTGACCCGCTAAGGCCCGTGCTGCGCCGCCATCTGCTGCACCTGCAGGCCGCGCCTGTCACCCTGCGTTCGTTCCAGCGCACCGACCTGCCGCGCTGGCGCGTCTTCGATGACCGCCGCCAGCGCGTGCAGCGGCATGCGCCCGGCGTCGACGAAGAAGCACGCTTCCTTGCCAGCGTCTATCGTTCGCGCCTTCAGCAGGACAACGATCTGCTGGTGCTCGGCGTATTCGATGACGCCGAGGGCGCCCTGCTCGACCAGCTGCATGTACGCCTGCACTCCCTGCACTCGCGCTGCGCCGAGCTGCACTCGCTGCAGCACGGCCAGGCGCATCCGCAGGCCGCGTTGCGGGCGCTGTGCCCCTTTCTGTTCGACGACGTCGGCCTGCACCGCCTCTTCGTGCTGCTGCCACCGGGCTGCACCTCCCCGTTCGCCCAGGCGCTGCAGGCCCAGGGTTTCAGCTGCGAAGGCATCCTGCGCGACCACCACCTGGATGCGGCCGGATGGCATGACCGCCAGCTGCTGGCGCTCACCGCAACCACTTGGCGCAACGGCCGGTAGCGAACCGGCTAACGCACCCGCTCCAGTGCCGCTCCGGCACCGGTCAACAGCGTGCAGGCGTGGTCCTGCAGCTCTTCGCCACTGGCGTCGTTGCCGTTGGCCGCGTCCACCCGGGTCGCCAGCAGGATGAAGCCAGGGCCCCCCTGCACGTCGTCGCGGCCGGCCACCACCAGGCTCCACTGGCCGACATCGCCCACCCCGCTCAGGCCATAGGCCAGCAGGTTGAGCGGATTGGCGGTCAACTCCGCGCCGGGCAGCAGGTAGGCCTGGTACTGATGCCCGCGCAGCGGTATCGGCAACGGGGACCAGTGCGGGCCCAGGGTGCCGGCGTGCGCGTCCAGCGCCTGCAGCACATCCGCGCGCAGGCAGTCGACATGGATGTGCAGCTGGTGCTGCGAGCGGCCATGCGGTGAATTCAGCGCCAGGCTGGCCACGCTGCGCGGCAACGGCCGGCCCAGGGCGCGTTCGGTATGCGCGCGGGCCTGCCAGGCCGCGGCAAAATAGTTGGGCGCTCCACGCCGGTACAGGCCGTGGCTTTCGATGCCGGTGACCTTGTCCAGCGGCATCAGCAGGAACTGGTAGTCACCATGCGCGTCCTTGACCAGCACGTCGCGCCGGTCCGCCGCCGTCTCCACCCGCAGGCAGCTGCCCCGCGGGCCTTCCGCCGCCCGGCAGTCGCGCTCGATCAGGCGCCACAGCGCGTCGGAATGCGCAGGCGGTGGGGGCGGCGCACTGGCACAGGCGGACAGCACCAGCAGGGAGGGCAGCAACAAGGGGCGCAGGGACACGGCAGCAGCTCACGGAACAGGCACGGCGGACAGCGCCGTGCTGCATTCTAGCCAGTGCCGTACTGCAGTCAGTAGGTGCCGAACGGCACTTCAACCACGATCGGGGCAGCGCCCTCGCCGGCCTGCAGGGTGTAGCGGTCCAGCGCGCCATCGTCATCGGCATGCGGCTGCCGCTGGAAGTGCAGCAGATAGCGGGTGTCGCCCAGCCGTATGACACTGCCGTCGGGCTCCAGCGCGGCGCCCTCGGGAATCAGCAGGCCGCCCAGGTCACTGTAGGCGCCCGCCACATCGGCGAAGCCATAGTCGGCCAGTTCGTCCACCCGCTGCATCGCATAGACGTGCGGCAGATAGGGGCGCGCCGGGCTGCGGCCATTGCTCAGGTCGGTCACCCAGGCCTGCGGCAGGTGGTACTCCTCGCGCAGCGCGGCCACGCCGAGCGACGGGCTGGCTACCTGCAGGCAGCACACCGTGCGCTTGCCTTCACGGTCGACAATGGCGAACCGATCGCCGCGGGTGGCGGCCTGCGGCAGCATCGCAAAGGCCAGATCGCGCTGGGCCGGCACGTGGCCGGCTTCGGTCTGCAGGTTGCGCCAGGCACCGAACACCGGCGTTTCCGCAGCAGCGGCCGGCGCCGGTTGAGCCGCCGACGCGGCGAACGTCAGGCCCCACGCGGACAACGCCAGTACCATTGCCCTGCTTTTGTCACGGAAACTGCCTGCCGACATACCTCTCCAGCACCCGCACCGGAATGGCCCGGCCTGCCCGCTGGCGTGCTGCCAGTCATTCCGCTCACTATGCAGTGATCACGCTGTGCCGGCAATGACCGGGACGCTGACGCCTTTCGCACGCTGGGTGCTATCGTTCCGCCCATCTTCCCTGCGCAGGAGCGCTGCATGTCCGCCTTCCGTCTGTCCCTGTTGCTGCCCGCGTCGGCCCTGCTGCTGTCAGCCTGCGTCAGCACCCCCGGTCCGCAGGTCAAGGGTACCGGCCACTGCGACGCCAGCCAGCTGGGCTGGGCAATCGGCCAGCCTGCCAATGAGCCCAACATCCGCCGCCTGTCCAGCGAAAGCGGTGCCGGCCTGGTCAACCCGATCGGCCCCAACACCATCACCACCAAGGACATCCGCCACGATCGCCTGCGCGTGTACGTGGATAAGGACAACATCATCACCGCCACCCGCTGCGAGTAGGCGCTGTAGAGCCGAGCCCATGCTCGGCTGCGCTTCCGTGACAGCCGAGCGCAGGCTCGGCGCTACAGCTCAGGGCTCGGTATACCCCGCAGTCCGGCAGCGCCTGGTCGGGGTGGAATACCCCGCTGCTGAAGCGGAACAGGCTGGGATTGCGATGGTAACCGCTGCCCGCCATCACCTGTGTGGAGTCGAGCCATGCTCGACTGCTGTCTGTCCGGACGAGCAGCCGAGCATAGGCTCGGCTCTACATCATCCGCAGTCGCAGCCACCCCACCCTTTCGCCTTCGAGGTCTGGCCGATACCGGGGTTGAACGTATTGCTCGGGTCCAGCTGCCGGTAGAACCCCGCCAGCGCCGGCTTGGCCGGGTACAGGTGGCCGACATTGTGTTCGGCCGGATACTCGGCGCCACGCTGGTCCAGCAGCGCCCACATCGCATGCTCGATCGCCATCGGGTCCTCGCCCTTGCGCGCGATGTAGTCCTGGTGGAACACGTGGCACAGGAAGTGGCCGTAGTAGAGCTTGTGCAGCAGGCGGCCGTCGAGATCGGCCGGCAACTGCTCGAACCAGTCGGCGTCATCGCGGCGCAGCGCGATGTCCAGCGCCACGATGTCCTGCACCTGCGCGCGATGCACTTCGCGGTAGCGCACTGCCGCACCGGCCACGGCGAAGCGGTGCAGGAAAGCCTTGCGCCCCTCCTCCGCCGTGCAGTGGAAATAGCCTCCCTCGTGCGCGGCGAAGAACTCGCGCAACCACGCTTCGGTCTGTGCTGCGTCCTGCGCAGAGACCTTCAGCAACAAGTGGTGCTCATAGCGCTGGCGGAACTCACCCATGCGCTTGGGCAGGTGCGAGGGCATCAGGCCGGTCAGCCCCTGCATCACCCGGTCGGTGACCCCGCGCAGGCCCAACCGTTCGAACCAGCCATCGACCCGGCTCTTCAGTGCGAACGCGGCCGGCACGCGCGCAGTGCCCAGGCGGTCGATCAGCATGAAGCTGTCCTTGCCGTAGCGCTCGCCGATGTCATACGCATCGCGGTGGATGTACTCACCGGCAATCGGCAGCCGCTCGAAGCCGGTCAGCAGCTGGCGCCGGATCGCCGTGAGGCTGTCGGTGCGGTTGCTGCCGATGTAGAAGACCTCGGCAGCCTCCTTTTCGAAGGTATCCAGGCGCACCGCGAACACCGCCAGCTTGCCGGCCGAACCGGCCGCTTCGAAGTGGCGGCTGGGGTCGGCGTTGAAACGCGCCGGCGTATCGGCATCAACCCGGCGCACGTCCTCGGCATAGCGTGGATCGGAGGCGGCGCGGCCATCGCCGTCACCCACGTCGGCAGCCGAGTAGTCACCGGCCTGCAGGCGCTGCAGGATCTGCTCGGGCGTCTCACCCAGCGCGATGCCCAGATGGTTGACCAGCTGCAGCTGGCCCTGCGCATCGACCTGCGCATACAGCGCCAGCTCGGTGTAGGCCGGGCCACGTCGCACCAGCGCGCCACCGGAGTTGTTGCAGATGCCACCCAGCACCGAGGCGCCGATGCAGGACGAGCCGATCACCGAATGCGGTTCGCGGCCCAGCGGCGCCAGGGTCTGCTCCAGGCGGTCGAGTGTCGCACCGGGCAGGCACAGCACCTGGCGGCCTTCGTTCAACAGCTGGATGCCGGTCAGGCGCAGCGTGCTGACCAGCACGATCGGCCGGCCATAGTCATCGCCGTCCGGGGTCGAGCCACCGGTCAGGCCGGTGTTGGCTGCCTGCAGGATGATCGCCGCGCCGCCTTGCACCGCCGCCTGCAGCACACGCCACAGTTCCAGCAACGTGCCCGGGCGCACCACCGCCAACACCGGGCCGTTGCCGAAGCGGTAGCCACGGCGGAAGCGGCGCGTGGCCTTGTCGCCGGTCAATACATGGCGGCTGCCCACCGCGTCGCGCAACTGCGCCAGCAGGGCATCGTGGCCACTCATGGCAGGCTGACCAGCAGATCGCGGCCGATGTCGGCGATGCGGCGCGCGCCGGTCAGTGTCATCGCCACGCGCATCTCCTTGGCGATCAGGTCCAGCAGGTTGGCCACGCCGGCCTCGCCCTGGGCGGCCAGTGCATAGACGAAGGCACGACCCAGCAGCACGGTATCGGCCCCCAGCGCCAGCATGCGCACCACGTCCAGGCCGGTGCGGATGCCCGAATCGGCAAGGATCTTCAGGTCGCCCTGCACCGCATCGGCAATGGCCGGCAATGCACGTGCGGTGGACAGCACCCCATCCAGCTGGCGGCCACCGTGGTTGGACACCACGATGCCATCGGCACCGAACCTGACCGCATCGCGCGCATCATCCGGGTCGAGGATGCCCTTGATCACCATCGGGCCGTTCCAGAACTCGCGGATCCACTCCAGGTCCTTCCACGAAATGGACGGATCGAAGTTGCTGCCCAGCCAGCCGATGTAGTCCTCCAGCCCGGTCGGGTTGCCACGGTAGGTAGAGATGTTGCCCAGATCATGCGGGCGGCCGAACAGGCCGACGTCCCACGCCCAGTGCGGATGGGTGATGGCCTGGCCGATGCGGCGCAGCGAGGCGTTCGGGCCGCTCATGCCCGAATGGGCATCGCGGTAGCGCGCGCCCGGCACCGGCATGTCCACGGTGAACACCAGCGTGGTCACGCCCGCAGCCTTTGCCCGCTCCAGCGCATTGCGCATGAAGCCGCGATCGCGCAGCACGTACAGCTGGAACCACATCGGCCGCTGGATCGCCGGTGCCACCTCCTCGATCGGGCACACCGAGACCGTGGACAGGGTGAACGGGATGCCACGGCTGTCGGCCGCGCGCGCCGCCTGCACTTCGCCGCGCCGGGCGTACATGCCGGTCAGGCCGACCGGCGCCAGCGCCACCGGCATCGCCAGTTTCTCGCCGAACAGCTCGGTTTCCAGGCTCAGGTCGGACATGTTGCGCAGGATGCGCTGGCGCAGCGCGATGTCGGACAGGTCGGAAACGTTGCGCTTCAGCGTGTGCTCGGCATACGCGCCGCCATCGATGTAGTGGAACAGGAACGGCGGCAGCCGGCGTTCGGCCGCAGCACGGTAATCGGTGGAGGCGGAGATGATCATGGGGTCAACCGTGTGGGGAAGGCAGGCGCGAGGCCCGCGCACGCCGGGCTTCGTTGTCATCGAGGGTGCGCAGCGTGGTGTGCACGAACTCGAGGTGGGCATGCGCGGCGGCGCGCGCGCGTTCGGGATCGCCGGCCAGCACCGCGTCCATCATTTCGCGGTGCTGGTCGGACAATGGCGAGAAGGTCCGTGCCGAGGTATAGAGCTTCTCGCGGCTCTGCGAGATGTTGGTCTGCAGCAGCTCGAACAGCCCGCGCATCACCTGCAGCAGCACCAGGTTGTGCGACGCCTCGGCGATGGACAGGTGGAAGGCCGCGTCTGCCTCCGCTTCGCCGGCGGGGTCGTCCTTGCCGTGCGCGTCCATCATGGTCTGGAAGGCCTGCGCGATGCGCGTACGGTCCTCATCGGTGGCTCGCAGCGCCGCATGCCAGGCCGTGGCACCTTCCAGCGCGTGGCGGATCTCCAGCACGTCGAAGCGGTATTCAGGGTCGCCCTGGAACAGCGGCAGGTACGGTGCCAGTGGTTCATCCAGCGCCTGCCGCGCGCGCGCCGCCGGTTCGGCCACGTAGGTACCGCCACCAACCCGTGCGGTCAGCAGGCCCTGGCTGGCCAGCTGCGCGATGGCCTCGCGCAGCGCGGTGCGCGAGACCCCCAGCTGCACCGCCAGGGTGCGCTCGGCCGGCAGCCTGTCGCCCGGCTGCAGCCGCTGTTCCTGCACCAGGCCGCGCAGCTGCGCGGCCACCCTGTCCGAAATACGTTGCGTGCTCATGGCGCCATTGTGGCCCGAAGCGTGCAGCAGGGGGTCAGAGCGCACGGCATGGCTCAGGGAATCATCCAGGTCAGCCAGTAGGCCTGGGCCAGGGTGATCAGGCCGACCATCGTGGTGAAGACCAGGCTGTGCCTGACGGTGAAGCGGAACAGGTCCGACTCCTTGCCGGCCAGGCCGACCGCCGCACAGGCGATGGCGATCGACTGCGGCGAGATCATCTTGCCGGTGACCCCGCCGGTGGTATTGGCCGCCACCAGCAGCACGTCGGACACGCCGATCTGCTGCGCGGTGGTGGCCTGCAGTGCCGAGAACAGCGCATTGGACGAGGTGTCCGAACCGGTCAGGAACACGCCCAGCCAGCCCAGGAACGGCGAGAAGAACGGGAAGGCGTCGCCGGTGTGCGCCAATGCCAGTGCCAGCGTCGCCGACAGGCCCGAATAGTTGGCGATGAAGGCGAAGGCCAGCACCATGCCGATCGAGTAGATCGGCATGCGCAGCTCACGCACGGTTTCACCGAAGGTCTTCAGCGCCGATCGGGCCGGCATGCGCAGCGCGATGATTGCGATCACCGCCGCAAGGAGGATCGAGGTCCCGGTGGCCGAGAACCAGTCGAATTTGTAGACCGCCTCATAGCTGAGCGGCGCGTCCACGATCGGCGGCATCTTCTGCACCCGCTGGTCCAGGCCCGGTACCGGGATCTTCAGCACCCAGCTTTCCAGCGGGCCGCCCGCCGCGAACAGCGACTTGAACGGCTTGATGCTCCACAACGTGACCATCGCGGTGAGGATCAGGAACGGCGACCACGCCTTGGCGATCTGGCCGACGCTGTAGCGCGGTGCCTCCAGTGCCTGTGCAGCCGCCTCGGCGCTGGTTTCGGTATCGAAGCGGAAGATCCGTACCGGCTTCCAGCGGCGCAGGAACAGGGTCAGGCACACCAGTGACGCCAGCGACGCGGTGATGTCCGGCAGCTCCGGGCCTATGAAGTTCGAGGTCAGGTACTGCGCGAGGGCGAACGAGCCGCCGGCCACCAGCACCGCCGGCCAGGTTTCCTTGATGCCACGCCAGCCATCCATGATCGCCATGATCCAGAACAGCACGATGACGGTCAGGAACGGCAGCTGGCGGCCGGCCATCTGGCCGATCTCGAATGCATCCAGGCCGGTCACCTGCCCGGCCACGATGATCGGGATGCCCATCGCGCCGAACGCCACCGGCGCGGTGTTGACGATCAGGCACAGGCCAGCGGCGTACAGCGGCTTGAAACCCAGCCCGACCAGCAATGCTGCGGTGATCGCCACCGGCGCACCGAAACCGGCCGCCCCTTCCAGGAAGGCACCGAACGCGAAGCCGACCATCAGCATCTGCAGGCGCTGGTCTTCGGTCACCGACAGGATCGAAGCACGGATGATGTCGAACTGCCCGGTCTTGACCGAGACCTTGTAGAGGAACACCGCGCCGATGATGATCCAGGCGATCGGCCACAGGCCGTAGACGAAGCCGAAGCCGGCCGCACCCAGCGCCTGGGGCAACGGCATCCGGTAGAACAGCAGGGCCACGCCGAGCGCGATGGCCACGGTGATCGTGCCGGCCAGCCAGCCCTTCATGCGCAGCACGGCCAGGGCAACGAAGAAGAACGCGATCGGCAGCAGCGCGATCAGGCTGGACAACCACAGGTTGCCGGCGGGGTCGTACAGGTGTTGCCAGGGCTGCATGAAGACTCTCGACTGGATGCGGAAGGTGCCCCACCGCAGGCGGTGGATCGCCGTGGCTGTCGATTATTGGCATTACCAATAATAATTTCGATCAGACCACGTGCAGCGGATTTAACCGCCACTCCGACGAAGAGCCTATTAGACCATAGGGCTAGATATCATATTGGTCCGACCATTCGAGCCGCCATGGTAGTGCCGGCCGCTGGCCGGCAACTCGAGATTCCCTACGAGATCCGTTTCTCCAACCGCCGCATCACCGCCAGCACCAGCACGCACAGCACGCTCACGCCGATGGCGATCACGTACTTGCTGATCCCCACCGCAATCCCGATGGCCGCGGCCATGATCAGCGAGCTGGCCGTGGTCAGGCCGCTGACCTGGTCCTCGCGTGAGCCGCGCAGGATGGTGCCGGCGGCCACGAAACCAACACAGGCCACCACCGCCTCGATCAGACGCACCGGATCAACCTGCAGCAGGTCGCGATAGCGCTCCTGCTGGAAATGCTCGGCCACCGAATCACCGAGGCCGACGATCAACGCGGCGGCCCCCGCGATCAGCATGTGCGTGCGCAGGCCAGCGGCGTGCTTGCCCATCTCGCGCTCGACGCCGAGCACGCCGCCGAACAGCATCGCCGTCGCGACGCGCAGCAGGATCGAGACATCCTGGGTAAGTTCCATGGGTCAGGCTCCGGGTGTTTTTCCCGGAGCCTTGCTCGGCGGTCGTAGGGCGGGGGTGAAGACGATGGCACGCCCTCTTCACCGCACGTCCTCATCCACGCCCTGCGTGGATCTGCTGACCGCGCGCGCTCATTGCGCCAGGTAGCCGCCATCGATGGCGTAGTACGTGCCGGTCGCGAACGAGGCATCGTCGCTGGCCAGCCAGGCCACCAGCGCCGCCACCTCCTCCGCCGTGCCCAGCCGCTTCAATGCGTGGCGGCCCTCCAGGGTGGCACGCACCTTCGGGTCCATCTTCTCCAGCAGCGGCGTGCTGATGAAACCCGGGCCCACCGCGTTGACACGGATGCCGTCTGCGGCATGTTCCCAGGCAGCGGTCTGGGTCAGCCCGACCACGCCGTGCTTGGCGGCCACATAGGCAGTGGAGCCGGCATAGCCCACCTGGCCCAGGATCGAAGCCATGTTGATGATGCTGCCGCCGCTGCCGGCCGCACGCATGGCCTGGATCTGCGCACGCTGGCACAGGAAGACACTGGTCAGGTTCACGTCGATCACGCGCTGCCAGCCATCGACCGGATAGTCGCCACTGCTGGCTGCAGGCCCGCTGATGCCGGCGTTGTTGACCGCGATATGCACGCCGCCGAGCTCCTTCACCGTGCGCTGCACTGCGGCCTCCACCGCCGCGTCATCGGTGACGTCCAGCGCCACACCGATCGCCTGTCCGCCGTGCGCCTGCAACTGCGCGACAGTGGCATCCACCGCATCCTGCTTGAGGTCCCAGACCGAGATCCGGGCACCGGACGCCGCCAGTGTCTGCGCCACCGCAAGGCCGATGCCGGAGACGCCTCCGGTCACGATCGCGGTCTTGCCGGTGAGCTGGTAATCGATCATCTGTGTTCTCCACGTGTTGTCAATCGAAGCGGAATGCACCCGCCTGGCTAGCACGCTACGCCCCGACGTGTTACGACCGCGGCATATACAGGGCCTGCAACGATCCTTCCCATCGCTGCAACGCGTTCGCGCCTATGCTCAGGTCACGCATCTCCTCCCCATGGAATTTCCGATGACGACCCCCGCCGCCGACCTGCTGTTCACGCCCACCCGCCTTGGTGATATCGCCGTAGCCAACCGCATCGCGATGGCGCCCCTGACGCGCAACCGTGCCCTGCCCGACCGCGTGCCCTCACCGCTGGCGGTCACCTATTACCGGCAGCGTGCCAGCGCCGGCCTGATCATCGCCGAGGCCACGCAGATCAGCCCGCTCGGCCAGGGCTATCTGGACACCCCGGGCATCTACAGCCGTGACCAGGTCGCCACCTGGAAAACGGTCACCGATGCAGTGCACGCCGAGCGCGGACGCATCGTGCTGCAGCTCTGGCACGTGGGCCGCATTTCCCACACCAGCCTGCTGCCGGAAGGTGAAGTGCCGGTGGCGCCCAGCGCGATCCGTGCCCAGGGCAAGACCTTCACCGCCAACGGTTTCGAAGATGTATCCGAGCCCCGCGCGCTGGGCATCGAAGAGATCCCGGCGCTCATCGAGGACTTCCGGACTGCCGCCCGCAATGCGATCGACGCCGGTTTCGATGGCGTGGAAGTGCACGCGGCCAATGGCTACCTGATCGACCAGTTCCTGCGCGACGGCAGCAACCATCGTGACGATGCCTACGGCGGCAGCATCGAGAACCGCACGCGCCTGCTGTTTGAAGTGGTCAGTGCAGTAGCCGATGCCATCGGCCCGGGCCGTACCGGCGTGCGCCTGTCGCCGGTCACGCCGGTCAACGACGCGCACGACAGCGACCCGCAGCCGCTGTTCAATCGTGCGGTGGAACGCCTGGACGCGATTGACGGGCTGGCCTTCATCCATGTCATCGAAGGCGCCACCGGAGGCGACCGTGACAATATCGCGTTCGACTATGCGGGCTTGCGCGCTCGCTTCCGCGGCCAGTGGATCGCCAACAACGGCTACGATGCCGCACGCGCCGGCGAAGCCATAGCCAGCGGCTACGCCGACATGGTCGCCTTCGGCCGACCCTTCATCGCCAATCCGGATCTGGTCGCGCGCTTGCGTACCGGTGCGCCGTTGGCCGAGCTGGATGCGGACACGCTGTACGGCGGCGGCGAACACGGCTATACCGATTACCCACCGTTGGACCGCTGAGTTCAATGCGGTGCCTGCCCGGTTCCGGGCAGGCACCGGAGCGGGCAGTTTGGCCGTTTGGATCCCTGTTTTTGGCCACCCCGCCCCTCATCGAGGCGGCAGCAGCAGCGAAAATAACGCGATGTCACGCGAAGGGCGAGCGTGCACCGACGCCCCGTTTTCCTTGCCGAGCGCCGAGCGATGTCCCGATATTTCACCTTTGCCGATTACCGCCGTTTCGGCCAGCGCCATGGCTTCGATTACCGCGCTGATCCGGAACACCTGCGCGAGGACCAGTGGGCCGGTCGCGGCGAGGTCAACGAACAGTTCATGCGCGGTGGCATGAGCCTGATCGCCTCTGACGTGCATAACCGGTTCCCCTATGTGGCTACTGCGCAGCAGCGTCCCGGGCTTGCCATCCGCGTGATGCTGCAGGGGCAGGTCGACGTGCGTATCCCGCGACGCGGTGCATTCACCCTGCGTGCCGGTACCGCGATGACCGCGCAGCATCGCGACCAGATCGAGATGACCGGCGCGCACCCCGGCCAGACGCGCATGCGCGGGGTCAGCGTGATCGTGCCGGCGGGAGTCGATGCGGAAGTTTTCCGGATGCCACTGCTGGAAAAGGCGCTCGACACGCACCTGGAATGCCGCCACTGGGCCATTCCGCACGCGATGTTGCCAGTGCTGGGCCAGTTGTTCGACCGCCCGTGGCAGGACGGCATCGATGCCTTGTGGCGCGAGGGCGTGGCACTGCAGCTGCTGGCGCTCGGCCTGCAGGCGGAGGACCTGCAGGCCGACCCGGTGCGCACGCTGCGCGCCGGCCAGCGCGAGCGCCTGGAACGCGTGCGCAGCTACCTGCATGACGACCCCAGCCATGCCCACAGCCTGGTCGAGCTGGCCCGGCTGGCCTGCATGAGCCCCAGCTCACTGCGCCGCCATTTTGCCCAGCAGTATGGAAGCTCGGTGTTCGACTATCTACACGAGCAGCGCATGCGCCACGCCGAACAGGGCCTGCGCGAAAACGGATGGACCGTCGAACAGGCCGCCGCCGCCAGCGGCTACCGCCACCCCAGCAACTTCGCCGCCGCGTTCCGCAAGCGCTTCGGCCTGGTGCCCAGCCGATGGCGCACCGGTCCCTCGAAGGTGGGGTGAGAGCCTGTCGCCGGCAGGTGCCGACCTGGGTCGACACGCTTCGGCACCGTCGTGGATGCCGGCCAGCGGCCGGCACTACCACACCCGCCAGAATCAACCTGCCATGGCCAAGCCCTGGTAGGTGTCGACCTTGGTCGACACGCTCCGGCACCGTCGTGGATGCCGGCCAGCGGCCGGCACTACCACCACCGCCGGGCATCGCGAACCCGGCGGACCTCAGCAAGCTCAATACACCGGCAGATCGATGTAGCTGGCCTGCGCCGCGCTGTGCCAGACCCGCTGCGTGGCCTTCTGGTAATCGCCTGGCTTGGCCAGGTAGATGTTGGGCACGTAGGTCTGCGGATTGCGGTCATACAGCGGGAACAGGCTGGACTGCACCTGCACCATCACCCGATGCCCCTTCTGGAAGGTGTGGTTGGCGTTGGGCAGATCGAAGCGGTACGGCAGCACCTGGTTCGCCGCCAGCGGCTTGGGTTCGCTGAAGCTCTCGCGGTAGCGGCCACGGAAGATCGCCAGCGACACGGGCAGCTCGTAGCCCCCCATCTCCGGCGTCGACGCTTCCTGGTCCGGATACACGTCGATCAGCTTCACCACCCAGTCGCTGTCGGTGCCACTGGTCGAGGCCTGCAGGTGAACCACCGGTGCGCCGCCGATGCGCAGCGGCGCCGTCAGCGGTTCGGTGATGAAGGTCAACACGTCCGGGCGACCATCGACAAAGCGCTGGTCCTTGACCAGCCAGGTGGTCCACATGTCGCGGTCGCCGAAGCGGATCGGACGCGGCACGAACGGCACCGGCTTGGCCGGGTCGGACACGTACTCCTCGAAGTCGCCCTCGCCCGCCGCTGGCGCCTGGAACGCCAGCTTGCCGCCGGCACGCAGATAGAGCGGCTTGCTGCTGGCGGCACAGCCCTTGTCGCAGCTGCGCGGCCACCCTTTCAGGCGGTCCCAGTGGTTTTCGCCGGTGTTGTAGATCAGCACCGGCGGCGTGTCGGCCTTCGGTGCACCGTCCACCAGGTACTGGTCGAAGAACGGCTTGAGCACATCGCGACGGAACTGCAGCGCGGTATCGCCATCGAACTTCAGCGCGCCCAGTTCGCTGCCGCTGTAGTTCACCTGGCTGTGGCGCCACGGGCCCATCACCAAGTAATTGCGGTTGTTGCCGCTGTCGCGCCCTTCCATCGCCTGGTAGGCGTGGTTGGCGCCCCACATGTCCTCCTGGTCCCACAGGCCCTGCAGCCACAGGGTCGGTACCTTCAGCGGCGTCTTCGCCATCACCGCGTCCAGCGCCTGGCCCTGCCAGAAGCCGTCATAGGCCGGATGCTCAACCAGCTTCTTCCACCAGGTCAGCTGGTCCACGCCGGTGAAACGCGCGTAGTCGCCGGCCGAACCGAGGCGCAGGAAAGTGCTGTAGTCGTCGTAGCCCAGGCTGGGCAGCGGCGTGCCCTTGCCGCGCTTCTCGGTCTGCATTGCGAAATAGTTGAAATTGACCTGCCGGAACGCACCGTAGTTGAGCCAGTCGTCACCCATCCAGCCATCGACCATCGGGCTCTGCGGTGCGGCCACCTTCAGTGCCGGGTGCGGGTCGGTCAGCGCCATCACCACGGTGAAGCCCTCGTACGACGAGCCGAGCATGCCGACCTTGCCATTGCTCTCCGGCACGTTCTTGACCAGCCAGTCGATGGTGTCCCAGGCGTCGGTGGCGTGGTCCACCTTGGTGTTGTTCAACGGCCCGCGCAGCGGCCGGGTCATCACGTAATCGCCTTCGGAGCCGTACTTGCCGCGGATGTCCTGGAACACGCGGATGTAACCGCCGTCGACGAACACCTCGTCGCCCTGCGGCAGCAGGTCGCGCATGCGCGGCGAATCGCTGCGGCTGGCGCGGCCGGCGGCATCGTAGGGGGTGCGGGTCAGCAGGATCGGCGCATTGTGGGCGCCCTTGGGCACCACGATCACCGTATACAGCCTGGTGCCATCACGCATCGGCACCATCACCACGCGCTTGTCGTAGTCACGACCGACATCGGGGGCAACGAAGGGCTTTCCGCTGATGTCCGGGGTCATCGGCGGGGTATCGGCGGCCAGCACAGTGCTGGACAGGCAAAGGGCAATGGCTACAGCGACGGCACGCACACGCATGGACAACCCCTCCCGGCAGGAAAGCTCCAAGCCTACTCCTGCCCTGCGCCGTGAAGTGTGTGCAGGCTTTGCATTCTGCGGTGGATGCAGGCAGGACTGATGGCACATGTGCCTGCGGTGCCGCTGCGCTCGCCGGCGAACGGTAGTGCCGACCGCTGGCCGGCGACCGCGCAACGCGCAACGCGCCCCAGGAGCATGAAGTTGCCGGCCAGCGGCCGGCACTACCCGGTCAGGCCACCACCACCTCGTGCAGCGCCAGCCAGCGCCAGCGACCCTCTTCCTGCCTCAGCACCGCCAGCGATTCGCGCCACGCGGGCTGGCCGTCATCGATCGAATGCCCTTCGCGATAGCGCAGCACCGCCAGCGGCAACGGCGCATCCACCGCCTGCACGGCGTCGATGGAAATCCGCAGCCCGGGGCGCGCGCCGTGACCACTGGCGAACAACGCCTGCACGGCCTGCCGATCCAATCGGCGCCCGGCGATGCCGGCCATGCTGAAGTCCGCGCAGAAATGCGCCATCAGATCACCCAGCGCGTCGGTGCCGACGTCGGCACGGAACCAGGCCTGCAGCTTGTCATGCAGGTGGTGGATTTCATGTTCTGCGGTGGTATGCATCAGGTGTTCTCCGGTTGCAAAAAGGTGATCCTCTGAGACCTGCGCAGCAATGCCATCGGCAGCAGGGTCAGCAGGGCGGCCAGCCCCAGCGCCACGCGGGTGGCGTTGGCCGGCAGCCATTGCATGGCCAGTGCCAGCAGCAGCGCGATGGCCGCAGTACCGAGGCAGAAACTGAGCTGGCGGTTGAGATTCCAGAGAGCGCTGGCATCACCCAGCGCCTCGCCCTCCACGCCCTGGAAGGCCAGCGTCTGCGCGGTACTGCTGCACAGGCTGCCGCCAGCGCCCATCAGCGCGAACAACAGCGCGGCCGATGCTAAGGCGGGCGGCGGCAGCAGCGCCATCAACAGCAGCCCACTGGCCTGCAGCAGCATGCCCACGCGCAGTACCGTGGCCGGGCCGAGGCGGGCCAGCAGCCGTTTGCTGGCCGTGATCGCCACGGCCGAGGCCAGCGCCCACGGCAGCATCAGCGCGCCGATGCGTGCGGCGCTGTAACCGGCCTGGTGCAGCTGCAGGGTACTGACCAGCTGGCTGCCGATGAACACACCGGGCACGGCCAGATACACCAGCATCGCCAGGCGCAGCCCGCGATGGGACAGCAGTGACCAGCGCAGCAGCGGTTGTGCCTGCCGGCGTGCATGCTGCAGGTGGGCCGCCGCCAGCAGCAGTGCGACCAGCAGCAACACGGCACCTGCGCTGCGATGTCCGCACTCCCCCAGCCAGGTCAGCGCCAGCAGCAGCGCGCCCAGCGCCAGCATCGCGGTGGACAGCGCATAGGCCTGCAGGCGCGGTGCACTGCGCGTGCCGTCGGCCGGCATCCACGCCAGCACCAGCCCGATCGCCACCACCGCCAACGGCAGGCTGGCCCAGAGCACGCCGCGCCAGGACAGCCACTGCACCAGCAACCCGCCCAGCGCGGGCGCCAATGCCGGCACCAGCAGCGCCACCAGCAGGATGCGCCGGGTCAGCGCGCCACGCTGGTCGGGCGTGCAGTGCCGGTACGCTGCCGCCTGCGCCACGGGAATCAGCAGGCCACCGGCCAATCCCTGCAGCAGGCGCCAGCCGAGCAGCCAGCCGATCCCTGGCGCTGCGCCAGCCAGCGCAGCGGCAACCGCGAACAACAGCAGCGCCACCAGCAGCAAGCGACGCTCGCCGCAGCGCGCAGCCAGCCAGGGCGCCAGCGGAATCACCACGCTCAGGCCCAGCATATAGGCGGTGCCCACCCAGGCCAGGGTGCTGACCTCGGCGTGCAGTTCCGCTGCCAATGCCGGATAGGCCACCGTGGCGATGAACATGTTGACCAGATCCAGGGCGAACACCAGCAGGAAGATCGCCTCGTGGCGCAGGCGGGGGGACGGCATCGGCGGCGCTCCAGCGGGGAAGCGAGCAGCATGCCGTGTGGGTCTTGTTGGAAAAACACGACGGCAGCTGCAACACTGTCAAAACCATTTTGACAGTGAGCCGCAATGGTCAGCCTCGACCGCTTCGATATCTTCCGCGCTGTGGTCGAGGCCGGCAGCCTGACCGCTGCGGCCGATCGCCTCGGCCTCAGCCGCGCGGTGGTCAGCTTCAACCTGAAGCGGCTGGAACAGGAGTTGGGCGTGACCCTGCTGCTGCGCAGTACCCGCCACCTGGCCCTGACCGAGGCCGGCGAGCAGTTCCTGCAGCACTGCGTGCAGGCGCTGGATGCCGCGCAAGCAGCGATCGATGCCGCACGCCGCGACCAGCACCAGCTGCAGGGTGTGCTGCGCCTGACCACCACGCCGGAGTACGCGCAGCTGCGCCTGATTCCCGCGTTGGAGGCGTTCCGTGCGCGGCACCCGGCCCTGCAGCTGCACCTTTCAACTTCTCCAGCGCCAGCGGACCTGATTCCCGAGCGTTTCGACCTGGCGATCCGTCTTGGCCGCCTGCCGGATTCAGGGCTGCACGCCAGCGAACTGGAGCGCCATCCACTGTGTGCGGTGGCGGCTCCGTCCCTGCTGGCACGCCTGCCCTCGGCCGATGCGGCCGATGACCCCGTGCAGCTGGGTACCCTGCCCCGCCTGGGCTACCCACGCCTGGCCGACGTGCCGGTGGTTGCCCCCGATGGCAGCGACGCGCTGTTCGCCACTCATCCGGACAATGCCGTGGTGCGCGTGGATGGCGCCAGCAGCCTGCGCGCCTTCGCCGTGGCCGGCGCCGGGGTCACCGTGCTGCCACGTTGGCTGATCGAGGACGACCTGGCCCAGGACCGCCTGCGCCCGGTGCTGCGCCAGCACCGCTTCCCGCAGCAGAGCGTGTATGCGGTCTACCCGCACAGCACGCAGCCCTCGCCGAAGGTGCGGCAGCTGATCGATTTCCTGCGCAGGTGGTTCGCCATATGAAAAGGGGACGGAGGGGATTAAGTCGTTTATGCATAAACGACTTAATCCCCTCCGTCCCCTTTTTCAGGCACGGCCCTGTGCGGGCCGTGCCTTCATGCATCAGCGCAGCACCTGCTCCACCAGCTGCACGTCCACCGTCTGCAGCGGTTCGGCGGCGTTGCGCGACAGCTGCACCTGGTAGGTGCCGCCATCGATCTTCCACTGGCGCGCCTGTGCATCGTAGTGGGCCAGCGTCTTCGGCTCGGCTTCGATGCGGATGCGGCGCTGTTCGCCCGGCTGCAGGTTCACCTTGTCGTAGCCGATCAGGCGGATCGGCGTGGTGCTGCCGGCCGGCAGCTTCAGGTACAGCTGTGCCACGTCGGCACCGGCGCGCTTGCCGGTGTTGCGGATGTCGACGCTGGCGACCAGGCGCGAACCTTCAACGCTCACCTTCAGGTTGTCATAGGCGAACGAGGTGTAGGACAGGCCATGGCCAAAGGCGAAGGTCGGGGTCAGGCCCTTGGCCGCCATCCACTTGTAGCCGACGTTGGCACCTTCGATATCGAAATCGAACACATCACCGAACGGCTTGGCCGGCTTGAAGCCCAGGCCATCGATATGCGGGCGCGGCAGCTGCGACTCGTCCGTCACCCAGGTCACCGGCAGGCGACCCGACGGATTGACCTGGCCGGTCAGCAACGCGGCGATGCCTTCGCCACCGCGGATGCCCGGGTACCAGGCCTGCAGCATCGCCGGCACCTGCGCCAGCCACGGCGTGCGCACCGGGCCGTTGGTTTCCAGCACCAGCACTGTCTTTGGGTTGGCCTTGGCCACCGCCGAGATCAGTGCGTCCTGGTTGTCCGGCAGCTGCATGTCCGGCAGGTCCACCGATTCGGCCGCCCACTGGGTCGCGAACACGATGGCCACGTCGGCCTGCGCGGCGGCCTTGGCCGCAGCCGCGGCATCGGTCCCGTCCACATATTCAATGGTCGCGTCCGGGCGCGCCGCACGCAGCGATTCCAGCGGCGAGGACGGATGGAAGATCACCGGGCCCGGCCAGGTGGTCGGCATCACGCCCGGCACCGCGTTGGTGCCCTTGGCGGTCACGCCCACCATCGACGAACCACCACCACCGATCACGCCCTTGTCGGCATGGCCGCCGATGATGACGATGCGCTTCACGCTGTCGGCCAGCGGCAACAGGTTGCCCTCATTGCGCAGCAGCACGCTGCCCTCTTCCACCGTGCGCTGCGCAACGGCGAAGCCGGCCTCGGCATCCACCTTCTGGTGCTGCGGCGGGTTGTCGAAGTTGCCATGCAGGAACATCGTGCGCAGGATGCGCGCCACCATGTCGTTCAGGCGCGCCTGCGGCACCACGCCGCCATGCACGGCCAGGCGCAGCGGCTCATCGAAGAACACCGCCGCGTCGAACACTTCACCGGCCGACTGCTGGTCCAGGCCGACCAGCGCTGCCTTCGAGCCACTGTGCACGCCGCCCCAGTCGGACATCACGAAACCGGGGAACTTCCATTCCTGCTTCAGCACCTGGTTCATCAGGTAGCCATTCTCGCAGCCGTAGGTGCCGTTGATCTTGTTGTACGAGCACATCGCCACGCCCGGGCGGCCGGCGTCCAGCGCGATCTCGAAGGCCAGCAGGTCCGACTCGTGCATGGCCTGTTCGCCGATGCGCACGTCGTGGAAGTTGCGCCGGGTCTCCATGTCGTTCAGCGCGAAGTGCTTCATCGAGGAGATCACGTGCTGGCTCTGCACGCCCTGGATCAGCGCGCCGACCATCGAACCGGCCAGCAGCGGATCCTCACCGGCATATTCGAAGTTGCGGCCGTTGCGCGGGTCGCGCTGCAGGTTGACGCTGCCTGACAGCAGGATGTTGAAACGCTGCTGCCACGCCTCGCGGCCCATGGTCGCGCCACCGGCGAAGGCAACTTCGCGGTTCCAGCTCGATGCGGTGGACGGGCCCGATGGCATTGCCGTGGCGAAGTCGCCCGGGCGGATGCCCCCCGGATTGGTCACGCCGACACCGGCATCGGCCGACTGCTGCGACGGAATGCCCAACCGCGGGACGCCCGGCACGAAGCCGGCCGAACCGACCGCACCTTCCGGCAGCGGGCCACCGTCCTTGCCCAGCCCGAAGTAGCTGTGCAGCATCTGGAACTTCTCATCCTCGGTCATCGCCTTCAGCAGCAGCGCAGCGCGCGCATCGGCGTTGAGGGTGGTGTCCATCCATGGCTTTTCACCGTGCTTGTCGGCGGCATAGGCCAGGGTCAGCAGGGTGGCGCGCAGGGTGCTGCCTGCCACCTTGAACGGTGCGCTGCTGGCGGCCTGGAAACCGTCGCTGAAATAGCTGGCATCGGCCTCCAGCGCGACACGCGCCGGATCGAAACCTGCGGCCTTGGCCGATTCACCGGCCACCGCGCCGAGCAGCACCGCCGGGGCGCCCAGCCGCGAACGCGTGACCAGCGCCGGCAGCTGCGCCGCACCTGCGCCAGCATCGGTGTAGACCGCCACGGTGTGGCGGCCATCGTCCAGGCGCAGGTAGTTCAGGCCCGGCTGGTCGGGGCCGGACTCGGCGGCGATCGGCAGCCGGGTCAGCACGGCCTGGCCGCGCTGGGTCTGGCCATCGTCCTTGCCGGCGGCGATGAAGCGGTATTCATAGCCCAGGCCATCGGCCAGCACCTGCAGCGGATCGACCTGGCCGATGCCGCGCTGTACCTGGCGCACGCTCACCGCGTCCACCTGCAGGGTCTTCAACTGCGCGGCCAGGGCCGCCATCGCCGTCGCATCCGGTGCCTGTTCCAGGGTCAGTACGGTAAACGCCGCAGGGTCGGCCCAGGCCGGGGCGGCCAGTGCGGCAGACAGGGCGAGGGACAGTGCGAGCGGCTTTGTAAACGTTTTCATCGGCAGGCGTAATTCCGTTGCCAAGGCAATCGGTCCAGGGAAAGTGCCGCCGAAGGGTGCAGCGTTCATGCCGCGCAGGGGTTGCCAGGCAACGCCCCACAGGCCGGAGGACGGGCCGGTCTGCGCGCGGGACCCTCCTCCCGGCGTGACAACCTGCCTGCCCGGGCCGCGCAGGGCGACCCAATCCTGTGAAGATTGTGCGAGGGCGTTCACACCTGTCAACAGGACCTAAGTCACAGGGGCAACCTGGCCCGCAGTTATCAGGCCATCACTGGCGGTCATCAGCGGGCCGCGCAGGGCTGCCGATAATGCAGGTCCCTGGCCACGAATCGAGCCCATGAACGTACATCGCGACTTCGACCATCTCTGGCGCGACCGCTGTGACACCTCCAGCCAGCGCGCACCGCGCGTGCTGATCCGGGTGTTCGTGGCTCCGGGCGAGCTGGAACGCAGCGTGGCGTTCTACGAGCAGTTGCAGGGCGTGGTAGCCGATGCGGGCTTCCCGTTCCCGGACGCCGGGCTGCGCCTGGCCATGGTCGGCGCCTTCCTGCTGATCGAAGGCAGCCAGGCGGCGCTGGCCCCGTTCACCTCGACCACGGGGACACTGTTGGTCGATGACGTTCGGCCCTATCACGACAAGCTGGTCGCCGCCGGCGCCGAGATCATCTTCCCGTTGCAGGTGGTCCCGACCGGGGCGGCGTTCAACGCCGTGCATCCCGATGGCACCGTGGTCGAATACGTGCATCACCGGCCGGACCCGCAGGGGCGCTGAGGGGGCGAACGGCCAGGCTGCGCCCGGCCCCCGCGGTAGTGCCGGCCGCTGGCCGGCAACCTCAGAAGCAACAGCCCAAGCAAAAGCGGGCTTCCTGTGCGATGGCGGGGTGGGTCCGGTTGCGGGGGACGCCGTGAATCCGTCCCTGGAGGCTCGGTCGCGCCATCCATGGCGCTCACGCCCCCGCAACCGGACCCACCCCGCCTTCGACAATTCGTCGCGATCTGCATTAGATCCACGCCATGCGTGGATGCTCTTCGATCAATCGTCGAATTACTCGATTTCGATGGAGATTCGTCCACGCATGGCGTGGATCTACAATCCCTCCATGTCCTCCCCCGCCCTGCCCTGGAATGGCACGTTGCTGCTGGATGCGCACGCTGCCGTGCTTCATGGCCATGCCGGTGACAGCGCCTCGCATGCGCACTACGCCCATCAACTGCTGTTGAGCGACAGTACGCCCTGGCAGATCGAAGTCGATGGCGTACGGCAGCAGGGCCAAAGGCTGTGGCTGCCCTCCTTCCAGACGCACGCGATCCTGTCGGCGCCGGAAGCAGGCTGCACGGTGTTCCTCGAACCCGCGCATGCCGATCCCGCACAGATCCAGCAGCACCTGCACGTACTGCCGGGCAACGTGCTGGAACTGCACGACTGGCTGCCACGACTGAGCCGCCCGCAACCGCTGGACCGCCGCGTGCAGGCGGCATTGACCCGTATCGCCCAGCACCTGCCTGGCCCGGTGCCGGCCGCCGATATCGCCGAGGCGGCGCACCTGTCGACCAGCCAGCTGCACCGGCGTTTCCAGTCCGAGCTGGCGGTGACCCTGCGCGGCTGGGTGCTGTGGCAACGGCTGCGCAACGCGCTCATGCATCATCTGCGCGGGCACAGCCTGACCGACAGTGCGCATGCCGCTGGATTCGCCGATCTGGCCCATCTGTCACGCAGCCTGCGCCGCATGTTCGGCATCGGTGCCGCGCAGCTGCAGGGCCTGCAGCTGCACGCGGCCTGACATGTCCGATCATTCGCGCCTGCGCAGGCCTTCCGGTAGCTCCGGCACCTCGCCATGCGGCAGTTCGCGGAACGGCGCCAGCAGCTGGCCCGGATAATCGCGCGGATAGTCTGGTTGGCTGCCGATGCCAAGGTCGCGTTGCTGCAGCCGATAGCCCGGCGCATCGAAGGCGGTCCCCAGCAGGTGATCCCAGACGGTCAGGAACAGGCCGAAGTTGACGTCGCCGGCGGTGCCGTAACGCATGTGGTGGAAGCGGTGCAGCGGCGCCCACGCCATCACCCGGCCCAGCACGCCGGGACGCATGTCCACGTTGGAGTGCTGCAGCAGCAGCTGGATGGCGATGGCGAAGGCCAGCACCGCGGCCACCGGCATCGGCATGCCCACCAGCAGCAGCGGCAGTACGCCGCCCACTGCTTCGGCCGCCTGATGCAACGGATGTTTCATCAGGCCGTTGAAACCGTACATGCGGGTGACACTGTGATGTACCGCATGCAGCCGCCACAACCCGCCGATGCGATGGCTGGCGTAGTGCACCAGGGTGATGCCGAGATCGGCGCAGACGATGGCCAGCAGCACCTGCAGCGCGAATGGCCACTGCAGCGGCCAGGCCTGCCACGGAATGATTGCCGCCAGCAGCGTCACCGCCGCGATCGACAGCAGGTTCAGGCTTTCGTTGACCAGTGCATGCAGGGTGTCACGCAGGCTGTCGCCGTGGTCGTGGTTGAACGCGGGGTCGTACGGCCAGGCACGCTCGGCGGCGAACGAGATCGCGATGGCGGCCGCCAGCAAGGCCAGCAGCCAGAGCGGGTCACCGTGGCAATGGCCGACCCAGACGACGGCAGTGGCAACGAAGCCCAGCAGGAACAGCGGGGCATACAGTCGGAGCATCCAGTGCTTCATGGGCAACCCGGGAAGTGAGGGGCCTGCATGCTGGCGCCGCGTACGGGGTGCTGGCTTGAACAAACGGCGCAACCCGCGCGCACCGGGTAGACGCCGACCTTGGTCGGCGCCGCGTTTCCCACATCCACGCACGGCGTGGATCTACTACCCGGCGCGTGATGTGGATCTACAATGGCGCCCTCATCGCGCCCGGGGCCGGCATGGATTCCTTCAACCTGATGCGTGCCTTCCGCCGCATCGTCGAACGCGGCGGGCTGGCCCGCGCTGCCGAAGACCTGGGCATGTCGCCCGCCGGCCTGAGCAAGCAGCTGCGCACGCTGGAAGCGCATCTGGGCGTGGTACTGCTGCAGCGGACCACGCGGCGCATGGGCCTGACTGAGACCGGCCACGCCTATTACCGCGAATGCTGCCGCCTGCTCGACGAACTGGAGGCGCTGGAACGCGGTATCGCCGAACAGCGTGGCGACGTGGCCGGGCGCCTGCGCGTGAACGCGCCGCAGTCGTTCGCGCTGAGCACGCTGTCGCCGCTGCTGCCACGCTTCCTGCAGCAGCATCCGCAGCTGTCGTTGGATCTGGTGATGGAAGATCGCCTGCTTGATGCAGTCGGTGAGGGTTTCGATGTATCGCTGCGGCTGCGTGCCGAGCTGGATGATTCACGCCTGGTGGCGCGCCGGCTGGCGTCGCTGCAGCAGGTGCTGTGCGCGGCCCCGTCCTACCTGCGGCAGCATCCGGCACCGCGGGCGGTGGACGATCTGCAGGCGCACAGCGTGCTGGCCTACAGCCTGTCCGACTCGCCCGGCAGCTGGCCGCTGCTCGGCCCCGATGGCCAGGTGACGATCACCCTGCCGGCGCGCGTCACCGTCAACAACAGCCTGCTGCTGCGCGACCTGCTGGTGGCCGGCATGGGCATCGGCGCCCTGCCCTCGTTCCTGGCGGCACCGGCGCTGGCCCGTGGCGAACTGCAGCAGGTGCTGCCCGACCACCGCTATCCGCCACGCTTCGTGCATGCGGTCTATCCCACGTCGCGCCACCTGCAGCCCAAGGTGCGTGCATTCATCGATTTCCTGCACGCCGAGCTGCCCGGCTGCGCTGGCCTGGATTCGTAACCGCCAGCGAAAACTGAGCTGCCCGCGGCGTGCTGTTTCGGCCACGCCGCGCTGCCTAATCTGCCGCCTCCCCTCTCACCGATGGCAGGCAGATGTCTTCCGTTCCTTCCCCCGCCACCGCAGCGCCGGTGGTCGATTTCTTCCACGACGTGGTCTGCGGCTGGTGCTTCGTGCTGGCCCCGCGCCTGCAGCAGGTCTCGGCCAAGCTCGGCATCCAGGTGCGCCACCGCAGCTTCGTGCTGCAGGACTCGCGCGCGCAGATGGTCGAAGTGTTCGGCTCGATGGAGCGCGCCAAGGCGATCATCCTGCGCCACTGGACCGACTGCGCCGCGCATGAAGACACCGCGCGCATCGATATCGAAGGCATGCGCGCACAGGACTTCGAGTATCCATCCGGCTGGCTCGGCGCACTGGCCTGCCAGGCCGCCGGCATGCTTGGTGGCAACGACGCCCATGGCGCGATGTTCGATGCCGTGCAGTGGGCGCACCTGCACCAGCACCGCAACATCGGCGATGCCGAAGTCCTGCTGGATATCGCCGAATCGCTGGGCCATCCACGCGGCGCCTTCGCTGACCACATGCGCAGCGACACAGTGCGCCAGCGCGTGCAGGCCGATCGTGCCGAAGCCGCCGCGCTCGGCATCCGTTCCATACCCACTGTGATCGGCGGCAACGGCCTGCGCCTGCAGACCCTGCCGCTGCCGCAACTGCGCCAGGCCCTGGCGCACCTGGTCGCGGCCTGAGCCGCACCCTCCCCCACCCTGCAAGGAGATTTCCCATGACCCCACGTACCCTGGCCACCGCGCTGGCCCTGCTGCTGGCCGGCACCGCCGCTTCCACTACCGTGTCCGCGCACGAACGCGTTCCCTCCGGCCAGCAGGTCGGCACCAGCCCCTGGGGGCCGAAGGACGAGATCGGCCGCCTCAACCTGATCACCGAGGCCTCGCGTGCGGCGATCCTGTCGCGGGTGAGCGGCGGCAAGGCCTATGACCTGGCCACCGAATACTACGTCGGCATGCCCAGCTGGCAGGATGCCGGCGACCCGCACTACCAGTTCTGGATGACCCACACCCCACGCGGCACGGTGATGGATGATCCGATGGGCGTGGGTGAAACCATGAACCTCACCCGCAGCTACACCGGCACCGCGTTCTCGATGTACAGCCATACCGGCACCCACATCGATGCGCTGAACCACTTCGGCATCCATGGAAAGATCTGGAACGGCTTCGAGGCCGACAAGCACCTCGGCGACCGTGGCTGGAATGTCACCGGCATCGAGAAGTTCCCGCCGCTGATCGCGCGTGGCGTGCTGATCGACGTGGCCGCCGCCAAGGGCGTGGACATGCTGCCGGACAGCTACCGCGTCACCCGCCAGGACCTGAAGGATGCGCTGGCACGCCAGAAGGTGAAACTGCAGCAGGGCGACGTGGTGCTGATCCGCACCGGCCGCATGCGCCTGTTCGAACAGCCCAAGGCCTACATGGCCAACCCGCCGGGCATGGGCCTGGACGCGGCGCGCTTCCTGGTGGAGGACAGCGGCGCGATGATCGTCGGTGCCGACAACCTCAGCTTCGAGACCTTCCCCTCGGAGGTGTCCGACGACTACGTGCCGCTGCACACCTACCTGCTGGCCCAGCAGGGCGCGCCGATCATCGAGCTGGTGGCGCTGGACGAACTGGCCCGCGACCAGGTCTATGAGTTCGCCTTCATCGGCGGCCCGCTGAAGATCCGCGGTGGCGATGCCGCGCCGCTGCGTCCGGTCGCGCTGCCGGTCCGCCCGTAACCGGGGCCTGTGGGTGCCGACCTTGGTCGGCACCGCGCTTTACCGCT
>NZ_JAJNOF010000020.1:0-55230 GCF_027854495.1 Stenotrophomonas sp. PI_27 | reverse complement strand
TGGACGACTCGGTTGCCGGCCAGCGGCCGGCACTACCGAAGCGCATCCACGCATTGCGTGGACCTACTCCAGCTGCAGGCGGGCATAACGGGCCAGTTCCCGGGCGCCGAGCAGCAATCCATCTACCACATCCGGGCTCAGCTGCTGGTGGGCACCGCCCTGCTCGCGGGCGGCTTCGGCGGCGTGCAGCACCTGCATGAGTGCGTTCAAGCCGGCCAGGGTGCGGCTGAGGCCGGCCATGGTGGCCGCCTGGGCAGAGCTGAGGCCCTGTGCTTCCAATCGCCGCCCGTCGGCTGCGTCGCGGCCATCCATGCGGGCCAGCAGCGCGGGCAGCAGGTCCTTCGGATCGTCGAGCAGGGTTTCGATGCGCTCGGCGACGTCGGCCGGCAGCAGGTCAGCGGCTTCGCCGATCAGGGCATGCAGTTGGGGGAACAAGGGGCGTGCGGACATGGTGAATCTCCTCGCAGACGACGAGCCACCTGCGGATGCGAGGTGGCGGACGGTGCGGGTTGGCGTACCGGAGGTCCGACATTCAGCAAAAAGACTCCAGCGGATTCTGATGAATCCCCACGCACCGCCCGCCGAAGCAAGGCACGCGGTGCATTTTCAACGACTGACCGAGGGGCCGTCGAAGATTGCTGAATGTTGGTTTTTTTCAGGACGCCAATCCCGGCCAGGGCACCTGCCCCGGCCGACCCATCCGGCCATCACGTAGCGCTGTGATCTGTAAGGAAATTCTCAAGCCGCAGTTGGGTGTACGAATGCGTGCATGCGAACACGCACGCTACGTGGCAACGGTCACGGTGATGTCGTATTGGGCTTCTGGCCCATCACGTCTACGAAGTTAATTCGATGGCACAAGCGACACAGGGCGCGACACGAACCCGCTGCAGAGCCGAGCCTATGCTCGGCTCCGGAAAGCCACGGCAGCCGAGCGCAGGCTCGGCTCTACAAGTGGAACACCCACCAAAGCAGGTGGCCTTACAACGGCTTCGGCGAGAACGTCAGCGTGGCGATCACGCCGCGCTCGCCACCGGGGCGCACGCTGACCTGCCAGCCGTACAGATCGCACAGGCGGCTGACGATCGACAGGCCGATGCCACCGCCCTGCGAATGACCGGCGTGCGTACCGCGATAGCCGCGCTGGAACAGCTTGGCGGCGTCCTCTTCGCTCAGGCCCGGGCCGCTGTCGGTCACCGACACCGAATTGCTGCCGACAAAGACGCGCACCTCGCCATCCTGCGAGTATTTCACCGCGTTGCCGATCAGGTTGCCGAGCGCCACCGACAACGCCGCCTCCGGCGCATCGATCACCAGGTTGCGCTCGCCTTCCAGTACCAGCTCCAGCGGCTTGCCGCCCAGCTGTGCGCGGTGCGCATCCAGCAGCTGTTCGGCCACGCGGGCGACGTTGCTGGTGCCCTGCCCGCGTTCGTTGCGCGACAGCAGCAGCAGCGCGCCGATCAGGTCGCTGCACTGCTGTTCGGCACGCTGGATGCGCTGCAGACGCTGCAGCACCTTCTCATCCAGGCCGGGCCGGGTCAGCAGCAGCTCGGTGGCGCCACGGATCACCGCCAGCGGCGTGCGCAGCTCGTGGCTGACGTCGGCGTTGAACTCACGGTCGCGCTGCACCACTTCGGTCAGCCGCGACGAATAGTCATCCAGCGCCTGCGCCAGCTGCCCGACTTCGTCATCGGGGAAACGCGGCGCCAGCGGCTCGGGCTCGCTGGTGCCGCCGCGATAGGCGCGCAACCGCGCGGCCAGGTCCGAGACCGGCTTCATCACCTTCGATGCCGACCACCAGCCCAGCACCAGCGACAGCAGGCTGAACACCAGCACCGACAGCACCAGCGCGCGGTTGAGCTGCTGCCCACCGCGCACGCTGTCGGTCATGTCGTAGGCCAGGAACGCCCAGGCGTCGGGTGTTTTGCGCACGGCCAGCTTGTAGGCATAAGGTTGTCCGCGCTCGTCCACGCCAGAGATGTTGTGATTGCCATCGGGCAGCGCGGCCCAATCCGGCTCTTCTTCCCGCAACGCCTCGAACTTGTCGGGCTTGACCAGGCGCGCACGCATCTGCTGCACGGGCAGGTCGGGGTTGCGGTCGGGGCTCTCGTAGAACCGCCGGACGTACTCGTTGATGTTGCGGTTCATCACGTCTTCGACCAGCTGGTTTTCCACGCGCATGCGGGCCCAGTTGGTGGCGAACGCGAACAGTGTCGTCAGGCAGAAGCCCAACAACACGAACGAGACGATGATGCGGCTGCGCAGGCGCCGCCGATACGGCGAACGCCGGCGCTCCCCCTTGGTTGCCACGGAATCAGGCTTCCGGGGTGGCGATGCGGTATCCGATGCCATGGCGGGTCTGGATCAGCGGCACTTCAAACGGCTTGTCGACCACTGCACGCAGGCCGTGGATGTGGACGCGCAGCGAATCCGAGTCGGGCAGCTCTTCGCCCCAGACGCGGGTCTCCAGCTCCTGGCGGGTGACCACGGCCGGCGCGGCTTCCATCAGGGCCTGCAGGATCTTCAGCGCGGTCGGGTTGAGCTGCAGCAGCTTGCCCTGGCGACGCACCTCCAGCGTGTCCAGGTTGTATTCCAGGTCGCCGGTTTCCAGCACGCGGGTCTGCACGCCCTTGCCGCGGCGCGACAGCGCGTTCAAGCGCACTTCCACTTCCTGCAGCGCGAACGGCTTGATCAGGTAGTCATCGGCACCGGAATCGAAACCGGCCAGCTTGTTGTCCAGCGAGTCGCGGGCGGTCAACATCAGTACCGGGGTCTGCTTGCGCGCTTCGTTGCGCAGCTTGCGGCACACTTCGATGCCATCCATGCCCGGCAGGTTCAGGTCCAGCACGATGGCGTCGAACTCGTGGACCACGGCCAGGTGCAGGCCGGTCACGCCGTCGGCGGCGAAGTCCACGGTATGACCACGATCCTCAAGGTAGTCGCCAAGGTTGGCGGCGATGTCGCTGTTGTCTTCGATTACGAGAATGCGCACTGGGACCTCTGGTTCTTGAAGGGTCGTCGGGGGGCCAGGCCCACCCGCTCAGGATGCCCCTGTGCGGGTGGACGCGACGTCTACCTGCTGAACGATACAGGTTCCATTCTTAACATTTCGTACCGACGGGGCGACACCGGGCAAGGCCCCTGCGGCGGCGGGTCAGCGGCTGATGCGCTGCTGGTCGGTCAACGCCTGGCGGCTGTCTTCCTGGGCCTTGCGACGCTGGGCCACGGTCAGGCAGACACTGGTCGGCATGTTGCTGCCGGTGAGGCGCTCGCGACGGCAGATCATGCGGCTGTCGGCCTGGGCACGGGTCATGATGGTATTGACGATCTCCTGCTCGTTGAACAGGTCGTTGCGCTCCTGCGCCGCCAGCTCATCCACCTTCTCGCGGCCATTCATCTTGATCCGGATCCGGTTCAGCGCCTGCTGCACGCGACTCTTGTCCTCCAACCCGATTTCACTGTAGTCCTCGCTGCCCATGGCCGTTTCGACGCGGCGGATCTGCTCGGACACCGGGGTGAAGGAATCCATCTGCACGGTGTCCTTCTGCGCCTTGGCCTGCACGGTGGCCACCAGGCCGAGCGACAGCATCAGGGCGAGCGTAGTGTTGCGGTACATGACGAGCTCCATGTTCGTCCATGAATAGGGTCTCGACTTTACGGTTCCGCCGATGCGTCCACAAGGGACGCACGGCAGGGTGACCGATGGCCGCGCGCGGCCCGCGCGACAGTGCTCAGGGCTTGTAGTTGTTGAAGCGCTGGCCGTCGTTGAGCGCCTTGCGGCTGTCTTCCTCCGCCTTGCGGCGCTGGGCCACGGTCAGGCAGACGCTCTGCGGCATGTTACTGCCGGTGGTGCGCTCGCGACGGCAGACCATGCGGCTGTCGGCGTGGGCGCGGGTCATGATCGTGTTGATCACTTCCTGGTCGTTGAAGATCTGGGTGCGGTCCTGCGGGCTGACCTGTTCGATGCGTTCGTGGTCGCCCATCTTGATCTTGATGC
Organism: Stenotrophomonas sp. PI_27; assembly: GCF_027854495.1. NCBI lineage: Bacteria > Pseudomonadati > Pseudomonadota > Gammaproteobacteria > Lysobacterales > Lysobacteraceae > Stenotrophomonas > Stenotrophomonas sp. PI_27. Next base: position 51,233 of record NZ_JAJNOF010000020.1, on the reverse strand, counting down.
GGCCCAGCGCCTGCTGCACGCGGCTCTTGTCTTCCAGCCCGATCTCGCTGTAGTCCTCGCTGTTGATGGCCGCTTCAACGCTGCGGATCTGTTCGGCCACCGGTGCATTGGCGTCGAACTTCACCTGTGCCTTCTCGGGCTTGGCGTGGGCGGTGGTGGCCAGTGCCAGGCCCAGCATCAGGGCGACGGGAATCATGCGCTGCATCGTTACCTCCAGGTTCTTCCATGAGTGGAAATCGATCCTGCGCTATCGCCGACGCGCCGTCACGGCACGGTCGGCGAGACCACAGGCCCGTGCGCGCTCAACGCCCGGCGGGCGGTGGGCTGAGCATGTTGTAGCTGCGCTGGTCGTTGATCAGCGCCTTGCCCTTCTCCTCGATCCGGCGCCGTTCGGCCACGGTCAGGCAGCGGCTCCTGGGCATGTTGCTGCCGGTGGTGCGTTCGTACTTGCAGATCTGCCGGCTGTCTTCGTGGCCGCGCGCCAACAGGGTGTTGATGCGTTCCTGCTCGTTGAAGACCTCGGCCTGCAGCTGCGGCGGCAGTTCCTGCACGGTCTGGCGCTCGCCCAGGTGCTGGCGGATGCGCGACAGCGACTGCTGCACCTGGCCGCGATCCTCGGCAGACAGTTCGGCATAGTCGGGGGCAGCCAGGGCGGTTTCCACCTGCCGCATCTGTTCGGCGACCGAGCCCTGCCGGTCCATCTGTACAGCGGCTTTCTCCGGCTTGGCGGCAACAGCGCCAGACAGGCCCAGCAGCAACGCGATCGTCATGATGCGGTACATCGCCAACCTCCCGATCCATCCCGGAACGAAGGGCCAACTCTACGACCGTCACCCGGCCTCCACAAGAGACCTTGGGCACGGGGCCGACCGGCATAAAAAAGGCCCAGGCGGTGCACCCGCCTGGGCCTGAAGTCGTATCCCGATACCGATCCTGCTGAGAGGCAGAGCTGCGGTTCGCTGAAGCCTACGCCGGGGTCGATTAAAGCCTCGTTAAAGCCGCGGATCATTTACCCATGAGATTCACAACCCAATGAATAATCAGGGCTTTTTGATCTTCTCTACGTGCTCGATGATCCGCGTGGCCACGTCGACCCCGCAGGCCGCTTCGATGCCCTCCAGCCCGGGCGTGGAGTTGACCTCCAGCACCAGCGGGCCGCGCGCGGAGCGGATCAGGTCCACGCCGCAGACGGACAGGCCCAGTGCCTTGGCCGAGCGCACCGCCACCTGCTGCTCGGCACGGCTGGCCTTGGCCGCCACGGCGGTGCCGCCGGCGTGCAGATTGGAGCGGAAGTCGCCCTCCGGTGCCTGCCGCTGCATCGACGCCACCACCTGGTCGCCGACCACGAAGCAGCGCAGGTCGGCCCCCTTGGCCTCGCCGATGAATTCCTGCATCAGGAAGTTGGCATACAGACCGCGCAGGGCCTCGACGATGCCGCGCGAGGCACTGGCCTTTTCGGTCAGGATCACGCCGCGCCCCTGGGTGCCTTCATTGAGCTTCACCACATGGGGTGGCGGACCGAGCATGGACAGCAGGTCGACGGTGTCATCAGGGTTGTCGCCGAACACGGTGACCGGCATGTCGATGCCCTTGGCCGCCAGCAGCTGGTGCGCGCGCAGCTTGTCGCGCGAACGCAGGATGGCGTCGGACGGGTTGGGCGTGCGCGCGCCCATCAGTTCGAACTGGCGCAGCACGGCGGTGCCGTAGCGGGTGATGGAGGCACCGATGCGCGGGATGACCATGTCCACGCCGGTCATCGGCCGGCCCTTGTAGTGCATGGAAAAGCCATCGGCGGCGATACGCATGTAGCAGCGCAACGGGTCCAGGATGCGCACGGTGTGGCCACGCGCACGTGCCGCCTCGACCAGCCGACGGGTGGAATACAGAGAGCTGTTGCGGGACAGGATGGCGAGCTTCATCGCAGTGGGATCGGTCGGCAGGCGCGCAGCATAGCGCGGGCGTGTGGCGGGCGGATGATGCCCGTCGCCGACGATCACCAACGTTGTGGATGAAGCGTCAGCTGTCCCGTCCAGCGCTGGCCTGGAAGCCGTGGGCCGCTTCGCCCAATGCCGCCACGCAGGCCATCTGCAGGGCGGAATTACTGAACGCCTGCTGGTAGATCTGCTCGATCAGTTGCGCGGCCTTGGGGCCGCCTGCACGCCCGAGCGCGCGCACCGCCTCAAGCTGCTTGTTCGAGCCGACGCCGGCGGAAAGAAAGATTCTGTGGATGCGCTCGACGACGTCGTCCCGGCAGTTCATGGAAGGCAGCTCCTGATCAATATCCGCGCACGCTAGTCGGTCAGTGCCGGCCTGCCCATGGGAAAAGTTTGAAGCGTTACGCGCCACCGCCGCAGCACTTCTAGGAGTTCTACGAAAATGTCGCTTTCGGCTGGAAGCGAGCAAGCGTGCCGATCACCATGGAAGCCCGCCCCAGAACGGAAATTACGATGTCGAAAATGGAGCAACTAGCACAGAAGCTGCAGCAGTCCGCACACGCGGAACAGGCCCGGGCCATCGCGGTCGAAAAACAGTACCAGGACTGGATCCAGTCGCTGCATGTGCTGTTCGACACCATCGAACTGTGGCTGCAACCGTTGGTGCAGGCACAGGTGGCCGCGCTGCGCCGGGACACGGTCACCATCACCGAGAATCCGTCATCCGGGGAACTGAAAACCTACGCGGCCCCCGCACTGACCCTGAACGTCAACGGCAAGGCCGCCGCGATCAAGCCTCTGGCCCGCTTCTGCTTTGGCTGCCAGGGACGGGTGGATATTCTGGCCCGGGACAACCAGTGGCACCTGACACGGCACTTGGAGCCGGACGACGTCTGGTACCTGCACACGCATGATCGCGCCCAGGGACGCGTGCTGGACGCGGACGCGTTGGCCGCGGTGTTCGCGGCGTACTGAGGCAGTCTGGAGGAACCCGCGCGGCGGAATGCGGCGCGGTCATGAAGGATGGAGCGGGCGATGGGAATCGAACCCACGTCAGTAGCTTGGGAAGCTACAGCTCTACCATTGAGCTACGCCCGCAGTGCGCGGTGAAAGTCTATGCGGTTGGGCCAGTGTTGCGCAATGGCACCATGCCGCAAAGGGGGCAGAGCCGTTTCCTGGCGGAAACGGATCCGCCCCCTGGCGCAACAGGTCAGAGCCCTTTCCCTGCGGAAAGGGCTCCGACCCCGGCGGTTGCTGCTTAGAACGTGCCGCTGAAGTTGGCGAACAGGGTGGCGTCCTGCGCGCGCTTCTGGCCGGTCGACGCGCTCAGGCCGAAGTTGCTCTGCAGGCCGAACAGTTCGGTGCGGGCACCCAGCACGACGGTGGCGTAGTTCTTGTCGAACTTCAGGCCCGGCACGCGGTAGCTGCCCAGTTCCGGCAGGGTCTGCAGCCAGGCGCTGGCCTGCTTGGTGTCCTCGAACTCGTGATCGTAGGTCACCTGGGCGTACGGCTTGAGGGTGCCGCCATCGAAGCGGGCCTGCCAGCCGATGCGACCCACGGTCGAATCGACGTTCTGGCGGTCGTAGCCCAGTGCGGTGGCCAGGGTGCCGGCCGCAGCGCTTTCGGTGTAACCGTCGATCTTCACCTTCTGCCAGATCACCGAGGCGATCGGGCCGTGGCGGAAGCCACCTTCGGTGCCGAACTCGTAACCGGCGTTCAGCGCGGCGGTCAGGTTGCTGCCGTCCGGCGAACCACCATGCTCACGGGTGGCCGGGCCCAGCTGGACCTTGCGGTTCACGTCATAGGACAGCCAGGTGTAGCTGACCTGGCCATTCACCCAGATGCGGTCGCCATACCAGCCTGCGAACAGACCGGCGGTGGTGTCCTTCTGGGTGAAGTCGCCACGGCTGTTGCCGAAGTCGGCGTTGAGGCGACCGAAGCCGGCGAAGCCGCCGAACACCATGCCGTCGCGGGCCCAGTCGATACCGAACAGGCCGGCCGGGGCCAGGCCGTCGTACAGGTCGGCGTGGTCGTAGCGCTGCAGGTCGCCACGCACGCCGCCCCACCAGGACAGGCCGTCGGCCGGACGACCGCCGAGGTGCATGCTGACCTGATCGGCACGCGAACGACCGATGGTCTGCGCCGAGTGGCTCAGCACCTGCTGCAGGCGCGGGGCTTCCAGCACCGACACCGCATACTGGCCCAGCAGCTGGTGGCCGGCGGTGGTCGGGTGCACGCCGTCGGCGAACAGGTAGGTGTTGGCCGCATCCGGACTGACGTAGCTGGTCGGGTTGCAGGTCAGGATGCTCTGCGTCGAGTTGGCCGGGTCGATCCTGCAACCGGTGCTGGTGACGTTGGTGAAGCCGTACATGCCCGGGTTGGCGGCGACTTCGCCCAGCACGGTGAAGGTATCGAGCGGGATGAACGCGATGCCGGCCTGCTTCAGGCCGCCGTACAGCGCCTTGTTGTAGCCGGCCGACAGCGCGGTGGCGGCGGCGGCATTCGGACCGCGGAAGGCCGGGGTCAGGCCGACGTTGGGCAGGTTCGGCACCAGCACGTACTCGGCACCGGCCTGCTTCAGCGCGCCGACCAGGGCGATCTGATCGGTGACGGCGGCGCCGATGATGGCCTGTGCCTGCGCCGGCGCAGCGGCGGCCGCGAACAGGTCATTGGCACCGCCCCACACCGTGTACAGGACATTGGCGTCAGCCTTGCCGCCATTGGCAGCCAGATAACGCGCCGCCTGCGACTTCAGCGACGGAATGGTTCCCATCGGGCTCGCCACGTCCACGCCGACGCGGGCACCGCCGACCGCGTAGTTGTCGCCGCTCTGGCCGTTGCCGTTGGCGGCACCGTTGAGGCCGTAGTAGTTGGCGACCTGCTGCGCCCACACCCAACCGGGGTTGGTGGTGAACTGGCCGGTCACCGGACGCACATCGGCCGGCAGCAGCGGGCGGAAATAGCCGGCATCGGTCAGGCTGTCGCCGAAGAACACGGCCTTGGAATACGGGGATTCGCCTGCCATGGCCGGAAGCGCGGCCAGCGCGATCGCGGCCGCCATCAGGGAGCGGATCGGGCGTTTGCTGAGCAGCATGTAAAAAACTCCTGTGGGGATATCGTTGAGGACCCGGCGGACGTACGCCGGCGCACGGTGAATGGTTTCACTGCGCCGCGTTTTGCTCACGCTGCGCCGCCGCATGGATTGTCGCCCGAGGGCGCTGGACCCCGCTGTGCCGGGGCTGGCGATCAGCGACATTTGCAAGGGTTCCGATCCGCGCAGGCCATCGGCGACAATGCGGTGATGAACATCCAGCTCAACGGCGAACCCCGTACCCTGCCCGCCTCGGCGACCCTCCACGATCTGCTGCAGGCCGAGCAGCTGCTGCAGCGCCGGGTCGCGGTCGAGGTCAACGGCGAGATCGTCAGCCGCAGCCGCCATGGCGAGCACGTCCTGGCCGAAGGCGACGTGGTGGAGATCGTGCACGCGCTGGGTGGGGGCTGAGGCTGCGCGGATGTTCAGGGGTCAGATCCCTTTGCCGGTGGCAAAGGGATCTGACCCCACGCTCGACCCCGCCCTCTACGTGACCCCATCTTCAGGCGGATAAGCGATAATCGCGCCATGAACGTTCATGTCTCCCCCGATTCGCTGGTGATCGCCGGCAAGACCTATGGCTCGCGGCTGCTGACCGGCACCGGCAAGTTCAAGGATCTGGAAGAAACCCGCCTGGCCACCGAGGCTGCCGGCGCCCAGATCGTCACTGTGGCCATCCGCCGCACCAACATCGGGCAGAACCCGGGCGAGCCGAACCTGCTCGACGTGCTGCCGCCGGAGCGTTTCACCATCCTGCCCAACACGGCCGGCTGCTACACCGCCGAGGATGCCGTGCGCACCTGCCGCCTGGCCCGTGAACTGCTGGACGGCCACAACCTGACCAAGCTGGAAGTGCTGGGCGACCAGAAGACCCTGTACCCGGACGTGATGCAGACCCTCAAGGCTGCCGAACAGCTGGTCAAGGACGGCTTCGAGGTGATGGTCTACACCTCCGACGACCCGATCCTGGCCAAGCGCCTGGAAGAGATCGGCTGCGCTGCGGTAATGCCGCTGGCCGCGCCGATCGGTTCGGGCCTGGGCATCCAGAACAAGTACAACCTGCTGCAGATCATTGAAGACGCCAAGGTGCCGATCATCGTTGATGCCGGCGTGGGTACCGCCTCCGATGCCGCGATCGCGATGGAGCTGGGTTGCGACGGCGTGCTGATGAATACCGCCATTGCCGGTGCGCGCAACCCGGTGCTGATGGCCAGTGCGATGCGCAAGGCGGTCGAGGCCGGCCGCGAGGCGTTCCTGGCCGGACGCATCCCGCGCAAGCGCTACGCCAGCGCTTCTTCGCCAGTGGACGGGCTGATCGGCTGATGACCAATCCTTTCGACAGCGCCGGTTCCAAGGCCCCGCCCAAGCCCTTCACCGTGAGCGAAGGCCGCCGCGAGGTGCGCAGCTTCGTGTTGCGCCAGGGTCGTTTCACCCCGGCCCAGCAGCGCGCCTTCGACGAACGCTGGCCGCGCTTCGGCCTCGACTACACCGGCCAGCCGCGTGACCTGGACGCCACCTTCGGCCGCCCGGCGCACAAGGTGCTGGAAATCGGCTTCGGCAACGGCGCCGCGCTGCGCTTCGCTGCGCAGCACGATCCGTCGCGCGACTACATCGGCATCGAAGTGCACGCCCCGGGCGTCGGCCGGCTGCTCAACGCGCTGGCCGACGACAACGCCGACCACGTGCGCCTGTACCACCACGACGCGGTGGAAGTGCTGCAGAACGAGATCGCCGACGGCGCCCTCGATGAAGTGCGCATCTACTTCCCGGACCCGTGGCACAAGAAGCGCCACAACAAGCGCCGCCTGCTGCAGCCGGCGTTCGCCGAACTGCTGGTGCGCAAGCTGCGCCCGGGTGGCCGCCTGCACTGCGCCACCGACTGGGAAGACTACGCCGAGCAGATGTGGGACGTGCTCGATGCCACCGCCGGCTTGGTCAACCGCGCTGGCCCGCGTGGCAGCGTGCCGCGCCCGGACTGGCGCCCGCAGACCCACTTCGAGACCCGCGGCCAGAAACTCGGCCATGGCGTCTGGGACCTGTTGTACGACCGCACCTGACGATCGCCTGAGGACGCCGCGCCCCACATGGATACCGCGCTGACGCTGACCAACGACATGAAGCTCGTGCTCGGGCTGGTCGGCTTCACGATGGCGATGTTCCTGTTCGAGCGCATCCGCGCCGACGTGGTCGCGCTGGTGGTGCTGGTGGTGCTCGGTGTCACCGGGCTGATCGCGCCGGAGGAGATCTTCGGCGGTTTCTCCGGTAACGCGGTGATGAGCATCATCGCCACCACCATCCTCGGTGCGGGCCTGGACCGCACCGGGGCACTGAACCGGCTGGCCGCGTGGCTGCTGCGGCGTGGCCATGGCGTTGAGCAGCGGCTGCTGATGATGACCACGGCCATTGCCGGCCTGAACTCGTCCTTCATGCAGAACCCATCGGTGATGGCGCTGTACCTGCCGGTCGCCTCGCGGCTGGCGGCGCGCACGGGCCTGACGATGCAGCGCCTGCTGCTGCCGATCTCGGCGGCGATCGTGATGGGCGGTGCGCTGACCATGGTCGGCAACTCGCCGCTGATCCTGCTGAACGACCTGCTGGCCTCGGCCAACAACAACCTGCCCTCGGGCCTGGCCACCATCGAGCCACTGCGCATGTTCGCGCCGCTGCCGATCGGCGTGGCGCTGCTGGTCGCCTCGCTGCTGTATTTCCGCTACTACGGCGACCGCAAGCTGATCGAGGAAGAGAACCTGGTCAACGACGGGGTCACCCCGGCGCGCACCGAAAGCTACTTCGCCAAGACCTACGGCATCGAAGGCGACGTGTTCGAGCTGGTGGTGAGCGCGGAAAGCCCGCTGGTGGGCATGACCCTGGGCGAGGCCGAGAACCTGCACGACGCACCGTTGCTGCTGGCGCTGAAGACCGGCAACGACACCCGCCTGGCGCCGCCGGCAGAGATGCGCATCTGGGTCGGCAGCGTGCTCGGTGCGATGGGCCCGCGCCAGCAGATCAGCGACTTCGCGCAGAACCAGTTCCTGCGCATGTCCTCGCGCCTGAAGCACCTGGGCGACCTGTTCAACCCCAGCCGCGCCGGTATTTCCGAGGCGGTGGTGCCGCCGACCTCGAATGTGATCGGCAAGAGCGCGGCCGACCTGCGCCTGCGCAAGGAGCGCGGCATCAGCCTGCTGGCGATCAACCGCGACAAGCAGGTGATCCGCGAGGACGTGCGCGACGTGCAGCTGCGCGCCGGTGACATGCTGGTGTTCCACAGCATCTGGACCGACCTGGCGCAGGCCGCCAAGAGCCGCGACTTCGTGGTGGTCACCGATTACCCCACCGGCGAGCAGCGACCGCACAAGTTCAAGATCGCCATGGCGATCTTCGCGCTGACCATCCTGATCGCGCTGACCAGCAAGCTGCCGGTGGCGCTGACGCTGATGACCGGCGTGGCGGGCATGCTGCTGACCGGCGTGCTGCGCATGGACGAGGCGTATGCCTCGATCAACTGGAAGACGGTATTCATGATGGCCGGGCTGATTCCGCTTGGCTGGGCGATGGATTCCAGTGGTGCGGCGGCGTGGGTGGCCGGCCACACCATCGACAAGCTGCCGACCGGCATTCCGGTGTGGGTACTGGAGGTGGCACTGGCACTGCTGACCACAGCGTTCTCGCTGGTGATCAGCCACGTGGGCGCGACCATCGTGATGGTGCCGATCGCGGTGAACCTGGCGCTGGCGGCAGGCGGCAACCCGACCGCGTTCGCACTGATCGTGGCGCTGTCGGCGTCCAACAACCTGATGACGGCCTCCAACCCGGTGATCTCGATGATCACCGGCCCGGCCAACTACACCCCGCGCGAGATGTGGCGGGTCGGCGGCCCGTTGTCGCTGATCTACACCTGCGTGGTGGTGCTGATGATCAACCTGATGTTCTGAGGGTTGGGGTTTGTTGGCAGGGCTGCGCCCTGTCCCCCGGTAGTGCCGGCCGCTGGCCGGCACGGATCTCGTTCTGGTAGCTGCCGACCTCGGTCGACACGGCTTTTGTAGCGTCGAGCCATGCTCGACTGCTCCTGGCTTGATGGGGTCAGAGCCGTTTTCCTGCGGAAAACGGATCCGACCCCCAGCTGGCTTCAAGCCAGGTAAACCTGCCCGTCGCGCACGTCCACCGGCACTGCGCGCAGGCGGTCGCCCTTGCACGGGCCGGCGATGCAGTCGCCACTGTCCAGCGCGAACGAGGCGCCGTGCGCGGCGCAGACCAGATGGCCCTCGCGGCTCTTCAGGAACTGGCCCGGTGCCCAGTCCAAACGGCGGCCGGCATGCGGGCAGATGTTCAGGAACGCGCGCACCTGCGCACCGTCGCGGTACAGCACCAGCGATTCGGCATCGCCATCGACCAGCGCTTCGACCTCGGCAAACGCGCCATCGGCGAGGGCATCCAGGGCGATCAGGGCGGCAGCGGCAGTCATGGCGAAGGCTCGTACGGTAAACCCGCATTGTCGCATGCCCACTCAGGTGACTGGCTGCGACATGAACACAAGTCATTGATCTGTAATAAGCACAGGCTATATTTAACGAGTTTTTCACTCAATGACAGTGGCGCGTCCCGATACTCTGCTTTCGCTGATCCCAGCCTATCGAGCCGCCATGTTCAATCGCGCATCCGCCTTCAACCAGTTCCGCACCCTGTTCGCGCCGCGCAAGCCGCGTCACCCGCTGGTGCGCGTTGCCGTGGGCCTGCTTGGCCTGGCGATCCTGGCCGCGATGGTGTTCATCGGCGTGTTCGTCGGTGCCGCGATGATCCTGGTGGGCCTGGCATGGAAGCTGCTGGCCTCGCGCAAGCCGGGGACTGCACGCCCGGTCGACCCGACCGTGGTCGAGGGCGAGTACCGCGTGGTACGCAAGCCGGTGTTGCCGGCCTCGCGCTGATCCACCTCCTGCGCGCCCGCTGACGGCGGGCGCCATGCGTTCTAGACTGCGGGCACGCCCTTCCTGGATGCCCGCATGTCCGATGTCTCCGATGTGATCCCTGCCGTAGCCCTGCCGCGTGTGCCGGTAGCCGGTGGTGGCAGTTTCCCCGTGCACCGCATCTACTGCGTCGGCCGCAATTTCGCCGACCACGCCCGCGAAATGGGTGCCGCGGTGCCGGCGGCCGATGACCGTGGCCGCCCGATGTTCTTCAGCAAGCCGGCCGACGCGATCGTGGTCGGCCACGACGATGCCATTCCCTACCCGCCGTCGACCGCCAACCTGCACCACGAAGTGGAGCTGGTGGTGGCGATCGGCCGCGATGCGCCCGCCGGCGAGCTGGCCGTGGCCGACGCCGACGCACTGGTCTACGGCTATGCCGTCGGCCTGGACCTGACCCGCCGCGACCTGCAGGCCGCGGCCAAGGACAAGGGCCACCCGTGGGATGCGGCCAAAGGCTTCGATGCCTCCGCGCCGATCAGCGAGATCGTCCACGCCGAAGAAGTGGGCGACCTGGCTGCGCTGAACCTGTCGCTGGAGGTCAACGGCGAGGTGCGCCAGCAGGCGCTGCTCGACCAGATGATCTGGAACGTGCCGGAAATCCTGCACGAGCTGTCCAAGCTGTGGCAGCTGCGTGCCGGCGACCTGGTGTTCATGGGTACCCCGTCCGGGGTGGCTGCGCTGAAGCCCGGCGACCGTTTCAGTGCCCGCCTGGAAAACGTGGCCGAGCGCCACGGCGTGATCGCCGGCTGACATCACCTGCGCTACCCTGCGCGCTGTCCACTTCCCCACCGGAGAAAAACAACAATGGGAATGCTCACCGAGTTCAAGGAATTCGCGATGCGCGGCAACGTCATCGACCTCGCCGTCGGCGTGGTGATCGGCGCGGCCTTCGGCAAGATCGTGACGGCGCTGGTCGAGAAGATCATCATGCCGCCGCTGGGCCTGCTGATCGGCAAGGTGGACTTCTCGCAACTGGCCTGGACGTTGTCACCGGCCCGGCTCGGCCCCGATGGCAAGGAAATTCCGGCGGTAGTGATCGGCTACGGTGACTTCATCAACACGCTGATCCAGTTCGTGATCGTGGCTTTCGCGATCTTCATCGTGGTCAAGGCGATCAACCGCCTGTCGCGCAAGAAGGAAGCGGCACCGGCCGCACCGGCCGAAGAAGTGGTGCTGCTGCGCGAGATCCGCGACAGCCTGAAGAAATAAGGCCGCAGAACGGTAGTGCCGGCCGCTGACCGGCAACATCGGGACATGCGGCAGCCGGCCAGCGGCCGGCACGACCGCGACTGCACGAAAGCCCCGCTCCGGCGGGGCTTTCGCTTTGCTGCATCTGGCGGAAAACAGCATCCGCGCCAGCCATGACCTCCCGCCCATGCGCCGGGCTGAACGACTGTTAAGCTCCAAGGCTTAGGTCCCTTCCCGGAGTTGTCCATGCGTCGCCGCGTCCTTGCCATCGCATCCTCCCTCGCCCTGCTGGCCGCCCCGGCCTTCGCGGCGCCGCGCACCACCACCCTGCCCCCGGCGTCGCTGGCCACCGCCGCACAACTGCGCGACCAGGCGCTGGCCGATGACACCGGCTGGAAGGTGGTCGAATCGCTCACCACCGAGATCGGTCCGCGCATCGCCGGCAGCGAAGCCGATGCCCGCGCCGTGGCCTGGGCCGAAGCCAAGTTCAAGGCCCTGGGCTTCGACAAGGTCTGGAAGGAGCCGGTGACGTTCCCGAAGTGGGAACGCCGCAGTGAACACGCCGCCGTGACCGGCAGGAACCCGCAGCCGCTGCAGATCACCGCACTGGGCGGCAGCCCGGGTGGCACCGTGGAAGCCGAAGTGGTGCGCTTCGCCGACCTGGCCGCGCTGCAGGCCGCGCCGGCGGGTTCGCTGAAGGGCAAGATCGCCTTCGTCGATTACCAGATGCTGCCGTTCCGCGATGGCCGCGACTACGGCCGCGGCGGCGCGATCCGCAGCAAGGGCCCGTCCGAGGCGATCCGCAAGGGCGCGGTCGGTTTCCTGATGCGCTCGGCCGGTACCGACTCGCACCGCGTGCCGCACACCGGCATCACCCGTTTCGATGACGGCCTGACCCCGGTGCCGTCGGCCGCGCTGTCGGTGCCCGATGCCGACCAGCTGGCGCGCCTGCTGGCGCGTGGCAGCACCACGGTGAAGGTGGCGCTGGACTGCGGTTGGGATGGCACGGCCACTTCGTACAACGTGATCGGCGAGATCACCGGCCGCAGCCTGCCGAAGGAAGTGGTGGTGATCGGCGGTCACCTGGATTCGTGGGACCTGGGCACCGGCGCTGTCGATGACGGCGCAGGCGTGGGCATCACCATGGCTGCAGGCCACCTGATCGGCCAGCTCAAGCAGGCACCGAAGCGCACCATCCGCGTGATCGCCTTCGCCAACGAGGAACAGGGCCTGTACGGCGGCAAGGCCTATGCCGAGGCACACGCCAAGGACGTGGCCCTGCACCAGCTGGCCGCCGAGAGCGACTTCGGCGCAGGCCGCATCTACGCCTTCAATACCGGTTCGCCGAACCCGGAAGGCTCGCGCGAAGCGACGAAGCAGATTGCCGAAGTGATGAAGCCGCTGGGCATCGAGTACCAGGCCGACAAGGGGGGCCCGGGCCCGGACGTCGGCCCGCTGGCCGCCAAGGGCGGTGCGTGGGCGTGGCTGGCGCAGGACGGCTCGGACTACTTCCACCTGCACCACACCGCCGACGACACGCTGGACAAGATCGACCCGAAGGCACTGGCACAGAACGTGGCCGCCTACACCGTGTTTGCCTACCTGGCGGCAGAAGCCGATGGCAGCTTCGGCAGCGAGGCCAAGGCGACCACGCCGCCGAACGAGTGATGCGCTGGCGCCGGGCCATGCCCGGCGAGTGCAGCGGGAAGAGCGGTGCGAACCGAGGTTCGCACCCATCGGGCAATGGCGTGGGTCAGAGCCCTCGCCCTGGCGAGGGATCTGACCCCGATCCTGTCAGCCTTCCCACACGCTGGTGTTGCGCACGCCCAGCAGTTTCGGGTTGAACAGCGGATCCTTGCCGGCCTGGCGATGCTGCTCGTAGTCGCGCAGTGCGGCCAGGGCAGGCCTTTGCAGCAGCAGGATGGCGATGATGTTCAGCCAGCTCATCAGGCCGACGCCGATGTCGCCCAGCGACCAGGCCACTGTGGCACTGTTCACCGCCGAGTAGCCGGTCGCTGCCAGGAACAGCAACTGGAAGACGCCCATCAGCCACGCCGTCGGCCGATCGCGGCACAGATAGCTGACGTTGGTCTCGGCCATGTAGTACAGCGCGAGGATGGTGGTGAACGCGAACGGCAGGATCGCCAGCGCCACGAACGAACGGCCGAAGCCCGGCAGCGCGGACTCCACCGCATGCTGCACGAAGCGTGGCCCGGCCTCGACGCCGGGCAGATTGCCCAGCAGCAGGCGCGCGTCATCGGGAATGCCGTTCACCGCCGGGTCGTAGACGTTGTAGAGGCCGGTGGACAGGATCAGGAAGGCGGTCGCACTGCACACCACCATCGTGTCGATGTAGACCGAGAACGACTGCACCAGGCCCTGCTTGACCGGATGCGAGACTTCCGCGGCGGCGGCCGGGTGCGCCCCACTGCCCATGCCGGCCTCGTTGGACAGCACGCCGCGACGCACGCCCCACTGGATGGCAGTACCGATCATCGCGCCGAACGCTGCATCCACGCCGAATGCACTGCGCAGCACCAGCATGATCACCTCCGGCAGCTTCTCCGCGTTGAGCACCATCACCAGCGCCGTGACCAGCAGGTAGGCCACGGCCATCAGCGGCACCACCCATTCGGCCACGCGCGCAATGCGCCGCACACCGCCGATGAGGATGGCGCCCAGCACCACCAGCAGAACCGCGGTGGTGGTCATCACCGGTACGTCCCAGGCTTCGTTCACCGCACTGGTGATCGCATTGGACTGGGTGCCGGCCAGCATCGCGCCCGCCAGCACCGTCACCAGTGCGAACAGCACGGCATACCAGCGTTGGCCGAGACCTTTCTCGATGTAGTACGCCGGGCCGCCCCGGTACTGCCCCTTGCCGTCGCGATCCTTGTAGATCTGCGCGAGCGTGGATTCGATGAAAGCACTGGACGCGCCGAGGAAGGCGACGATCCACATCCAGAAGATCGCGCCGGGGCCGCCGAAGGCGATGGCCATGGCGACGCCGGCGATGTTGCCGACGCCCACCCGGCTGGACAGCGAAAGGGACAACGCCTGGAACGGCGACACCCCGGCATCGGAGCGCTCATGGCGGAACATCAGGCGCAGCATGTCCGGCAATGCACGCAGCTGGATGAAGCGCGTGCGCACACTGAAGTACAGGCCGGTGAGCAGGCACAGCACCACCAGGTAGGGGCTCCAGACGACGCCGAGGATCGTGTTGACGATGGATTCGATGTTCATCGGCGACCTCCTAGAAGAACATGCCCAAGGCAATCTGGGGGCTGACGATATGGCGGGTGTTGCGACCCGCCACACTGAATTCCACGCCGGCGATCAGGCCCAGCGTCGGGCTGAAGTGGTACTCCACGGCCGGCGCCAGGGTGACGCTGCGGCTGGCCGGGCGATGTTCCTCGATGCGCTCGACGTGGCCGCTGGCGTTGCGCGCGAAACCACTCAGGCGCTGGCCGGTCTCGCGGCTGGCGGCCACTTCCATCACGCCGACCCAGCGCGGATTGAAGCTGTACTCGGCCCCCACCGACAGGCCCAGCACCGAACCGCGGGAGATGTGTCCCTGGAAGCTGTCATCGGTGCCGTAGACGCTGGCCCCGGAGATCGCCGTGCGCGACGGTGCCGGCCCCGCGCTGAGCTGGGCGCGCCAGCGCAGCGGGCGGTCGTTGCCCAGCCAGACCACCTGCTGCACGCCCACTGCGGCAGTGGTGCGCTGCACGCCGTCGCCCTGCGCATCAAGCGGATTGCCGGTGACGCGGTCGTGGCTGCCGGTACTGAAGCGCTGCACCAGCGCGACCGAGATGGCCGGACGCGTGCCATCGGCATTGGGCGCCTGCAGCAGGTACTGCAGGCGCGCGGTGGTATCTCCGGCGCGGAAACCACTGCTGCGCGCGCTGCCCTGTTCGGCACGCGATGCACTGAGATTGACCTGGCCCATCACCCGGTCGCTGAAGCCGTAGATGATCGGCACCACCGTGGCCCACGCACCGCTGTGCTGCGCGCTGCCGCGGCGATGGCCGCCATCGTCATACTGATCGCGGCTGTCGACCCGCACCAGGTAGGGTTCGATGTACCAGTTGCCCTGCGGCAGGCCGGCCGGATTGGGGGTGATCAGCGGACCGGTGAAGTTGACCCCGTCCAGGCTGCGTTCGCCGGCTGCGGCACGGCCGTTGGCAAGGACGCTGGTCAGGACCAGCAATGCGATGAGGATACAGCGTGGGTGATGCATGGCAGCCTCTTCTGGACACCGTGGGATGGAGTTCCACCCTGCGTTGCCGGAAGCGGCTGACCAATAAGGAAACTTTCAAAACGTCATGCGCGCTTGACGCAATGACGAACCCTGGAAGGGGTCGGAGCCCTCGCCCGCGGCGAGGGATCCGATCCGGGATACCAGATCAGCTGCGGCGGCTGGCCCACTGCGCCAGCAGCACCGCCGTGGCCGAGGCCACGTTCAGGCTCTCCACCGCGCCGCTGCCGGGAATCGAGACCTGCAGGTCGCACGCCCCCGCCAGGCCACGGTCCATGCCCTCGCCTTCGGCGCCCATCACATACACCAGGCGTTGCGGCAGCGCGGTGCGGAACACGTCGTCACCGCCCTCCACCAGGGTCGCGGCCAGGCCGAAACCGGCGGCACGCAGCTGTGCCATCGCCTGGGCGGTCTCCGGCAGCTGCACCAGCGGCACCGCCTCGGCACCGCCCTCGGCCACGCGCGCGGCGGCACCGGACAGCGCCAGCGTGCTGCCGGCCGGCAGCAGCAGCGCCTTGGCACCGAAGTGCGCGGCCGAGCGCAGGATCGCGCCGAGGTTGTGCGGGTTGCCCACGCCATCCAGCCACAATGCCAGCGCCGGACCGTCACCGACCTGCTCCAGCCACTGCGACAGCGGCAGCGCCGGTGCGCGCAGCACATCGGCCACCACGCCTTCGTGGTGGGTGGTGCCGGCAAGCTTGTTCAGATCGCCGTCTTCAACCACGCGATACCCCACGCGGTTGGCCACGCACCACTTCAGCAGCGGCTGCAGGCGCGGAATGCGCGCCTCCAGCAGGTACAGCTTGCGCAGCGCCTGCGGCCGCGCTTCGAACGCGGCCAGCACGGCATTGAGGCCGTACAGGCGCAGCTCGTCGCTGCCACCGCGCCCACCACCGCCCGTGGCCGGCACCTCCGGACGCGGCAACGGCGTTGCGCGCGGCGGACGGGCGGACGGGCGGCGGTTGTTCCAAGGGTTGTTCACTTACACACTCTCCTGCTTGCGCTGGCGCCAGAAATCGGCGTTCTTGATGCCCAGGGCATCAGGGTCGAACACCGGATCCAGGCCGAGCTTCTTCTGTCGTTCGTAGTCACGCAGGGCCAGCATCGCCGGCTTCTGGATGATGAGGATGGCAATGATGTTCAGCCAGGCCATCAGGCCGACGCCGATGTCACCCAGCGCCCAGGCCAGGGTTGCGTTGTGGAATGCTCCGAACACCACCATGCCGATGATGCCCAGGCGCAGCACCAGCACCGTCAGCGGGCGCTTCTTGTTGTGGTTCACATAGCTGAGGTTGGTCTCGGCCATGTAGTAGTACGCCATGATGGTGGTGAAGGCGAAGAAGAAGATGGCGATGGACACGAACGCCGAACCCCAGCCCGGCAGCACGGCTTCCACGCCGGCCTGGGCGTAACCGGCGCCTTCGGGAATGCCGGCCAGGCCCTGGAAGATCGGCGGGGCGCTGGCGCCTGCAGGCGAGTAGACGTTGTAGGTGCCGCTGGCCAGGATCAGGAACGCGGTGGCGGTGCACACCATCATGGTGTCGAAGTAGATGGCGAAGGCCTGCACGTAACCCTGCTTGGCCGGGTGCGAGACTTCCGAGGCAGCCGCTGCATGCGGGCCCGAACCCTGGCCGGCTTCGTTGGCGTAGATGCCGCGCTTGATGCCCCACTCTACCGCCAGGCCCATCATCGCGCCGAACGCGGCGTGGGTGCCGAAGGCGCTGCTGAAGATGATGTTGAACATCTCCGGCACGCGGTCGTAGTTGATGATCATGATGACGATGGCCATCAGGATGAAGCCGGCGGCCATGAACGGCACCACCACTTCGGCGAAGTTGGCGATGCGCTTGACGCCGCCGAAGATCACCACGCCCAGCAGCAGCGCCACCACGATGCCGATGCCCAGCTTCAGCGCCTGCACCGACTCCATGCCGAAGGCCTGGCCATCGAGCGGGCCGCACAGGGCAGTACCGCGGCAGGCGTTGATGATGCTGTCGGCGATGGCGTTGGCCTGCACGCCCGGCATCAGGAAGCCGGCGGCGATGATCGTGGCGATGGCGAAGGCCAGCGCGTACCATTTCAGGCCCATGGCCTTTTCGATGTAGTACGCCGGGCCACCGCGGTAGCGGCCTTCGGCGTCCTTGGTCTTGTAGATCTGCGCCAGGGTGCATTCCACATACGACGTGGACGCGCCGAGGAAGCCCATCACCCACATCCAGAAGATCGCACCGGGGCCGCCGAAGGCGATGGCGGTGGCCACGCCGGCGATGTTGCCGATGCCCATGCGGCCGGCCATCGACATGGCCAGGGCCTGGAACGAGGACACACCGGCGTCGGATTTCTCACCCTTGACGGTGAGGCGGCACATCTCGAAGAAGCCGCGGATCTGCATGAAGCGCGTGCGCAGGCTGAAGAACAGGCCGGCGCCCAAGCACACGAAGATCAGTGCCTTGCTCCAGATGATGCTGTTGATGAAGTGTACGGTTGCTTCCACGCGCGCTCTCTCCAGTCGGCGGGTTGTAAGGACGTCCCGTCGGCTGGAGGGGACCGGTCGATTCTCCCTGATCGCAGGCCGCTGCGGTAGCGCCAGAAGACAAGGGGTCGGATCCCTTGCGCAGCGCGCGAGGGCTCCGACCCCGGTTCGCCCGTTTGAGGGGTTGGGGTCAGCGCCCTTTTCTGGCGAAAAGGGATCTGACCCCAGGGGTTCACGGCAGCTGCGTGCGTACCCGGGCGAAGCGGCGCAGGTCGTGCAGCACGCCACGCTTGTAGACGGCGCAGCGCTCCACGCCCTCCTCCTGGAAGCCGTTCTTTTCCAGCACCCGCGCCGAGCCGAGGTTGAAGTCCACCACCGTGGCCTGCAGCCTGAACAGGCGCAGCTGGTCCATCACCCACGGTGCGAACAGGCCGACCACACGGGTCATCACGCCCTTGCCCCAATGCGCCTGGCCCAGCCAGTAGCCCAGTTCGGCGGTATGCCCTCGCTCGGCCACGCCCTGCTGGGCGCTGACGCTGCCGCAGGCCTGGCCGTCGATCTCGATGGCCAGGTTCAGGGTGCCGGGGGCCAGTACGCGGCCCGCGAGGAAGGCCTCGCCATCGGCGCGCGTGTACGGGTACGGGAAGCGGTCGCGCAGGCCGCGAGACACCTCGGCGTCGTTGGCGTGGCGCAGCAGGGATTCCAGGTCTTCATTGCGCCAGGGACGCAGTCGGAAACCTTCACCCTGGAGTGGCGGGGTCAGAGCCCTTTCCGTTCCGGAAAGGGATCCGACCCCTGGCCCGACCCCGCCGGCGTGCCGGTCAGGCATGGCCGCCCACCGACGGCGACGCTGCTTCCTGCGTCTCCAGCTCGCGCTTCACCGCTTCCGGCGAACGGGTGTACGGGGCCAGCCGCGCGTAGAACGCCGGCACCACGAACAGCGAAAGGAACGTCGAGAGGGTCACGCCGAAGATGATCACGATGCCGATCGTGCCACGGCTGGCCGAACCGGGGCCACCGGCCACCACCAGCGGGATGGCGCCGACCACGGTGGCGATCGAGGTCATCAGGATCGGGCGCAGGCGCACCATCGCCGATTCAATGATCGCCTCGCGTACGCTGCGGCCATCGTCGCGCAGCTGGTTGGCGAATTCGACGATGAGGATGCCGTTCTTCGCAGCCAGGCCGACCAGCATGACGATGCCGATCTGGCTGAACAGGTTCACCGTGCCGCCACTCACCCACAACCCGACCAGCGCGCCGAGCACGCCCAGCGGCACCGTCAGCATGATGGTCAGCGGATGGATGAAGCTCTCGAACTGCGCGGCCAGCACCAGGTAGACCACCAGCAGGGCCATGGCGAAGGTGAGCAGCACAGCGCCGCCGGCGCTCTGGTACTCACGCGACTCGCCCTTCCAGTTCACCTGCGCGTACTGCGGCAGTTCTTCCTGGGCCACGTTCTGTGCCCAGGCAATGGCCTCGCCCAGCGGATAGCCCGGCGCCAGGCCGGCACTGATGGTGATCGAGCGCAGGCGGTTGAAGCGGTTCAGCGTGCCGGCCTCGGCCACTTCACTCAGCGTGACCAGGTTGGACAGCGGCACCAGCTCACCGGAGTTGGCGCGCACGCGGATCGCGGCCAGGTCGGCCGGGCTGGCACGGCCATCGCGGCCGGCCTGCACCAGCACGTCGTACTCCTCGCCGTTGTCGACGAAGGTGGTGACGCGACGCGAGCCCATCATGGTTTCCAGCGCCGAACCGATCGCGGTCACCGGTACCCCGAGGTCGGCCGCACGCTGGCGATCGATGTTCACCCGCATCTGCGGCCGGGTTTCCTTGTAGTCCGAGTCCGCGCCGACCAGCCCGGGATTGTCGGCCATGCGCAGCAGGATGCGATCGCGCCACTGCGCGATCTCGGCATATTCCGGACCGCCCAGCACGATCTGGAACGGCTGCCCGCCGCTGCGCACCAGGCCGCCGCCGACCTGCGTACGCACGCGCACGCCGCGGATGGTGTCCAGTTCCTTCTGCAGTTCGTTGGCCACGTCCGGCGTGGCCTCGCTGCGCTGGCGCCACGGCTGCAGGAAGATGCTGACGCGGCCGGTGTGCATCTCTTCGCTGGCCCCGAAGCCGCCGGGCACGCGCGGGTTGGCGCGCACGATCGGCTTGTCCGGGCCCACATGCGGCGCCAGCAGCGCTTCCACCTGCTGCACCTGCTGCACGGTGTAGTCGTAGCCGGCGCCTTCCGGGCCGTCGATCATGATCTGGAACGAGCCGCGGTCTTCGGCCGGCGCCAGTTCCGACGGCAGCAGCTTCAGCAGGCCCCAGCTGGCGGCCAGCGCGGCGACCATCACCAGCAGGTAGATCCAGGTGTGGTCGACGTGGTGATCGAGCACCCGCCCATAGGCACCGGCAAGGCGTTCCAGGTTGCGGTTGATGAAGCCGTGCAGCCCGCGTGGTGCCTGCCCGGTGTGCGGCTTGAGCAGCTTGGAGGCCATCATCGGCGTCAGCGTCAGTGCCACGAACGCGGACAACGCGACCGCCGCCGCCAGTGCCACCGCCAGCTCGCGGAACAGGCGCCCGGTGTTGCCTTCCAGGAAGCCGACCGGCAGGAACACCGCCACCAGCACGGCGGTGGTGGCGATCACCGCGAAGGCGACCTGCGCGGTGCCGCGCTTGGAGGCCACCAGCGGTGGTTCGCCCAGGTCGATGCGGCGCTGCACGTTCTCCACCACTACGATCGCATCGTCCACCACCAGGCCGATGCACAGCACCAGTGCCAGCAGGGTCAGCAGATTGATCGAGAAGTCGAACGCGTACAGCGCGATGAACGCCGCGACCAGGCACACCGGCACCGTCACCGCCGGGATCAACGCGGCGCGGAAACTGCCGAGGAACAGCCAGATCACCGCCAGCACCAGGATCATCGCTTCCACCAGCGTGGCGTAGACGCGGTCCACGGCCGCTTCGATGAAGGTGGTGTTGTCGAAGGCGACGAAGATCTGCGTGCCCTTGGGCAGGGTCAGCGCCACCCGCTCGGCTTCAGCGCGCGCGGTGCGCGCCACGTCCAGCGCGTTGGCGGTGGAGGTCTTGACGATGCCCAGGCCGATGCCCGGCTCGCCGTTGCTGCGGTAGTACGCGCGGCGCTCGGCCGAGGCCAGCTCGATCTTCGCCACGTCACCCATGCGCACCACGTAGCCGTCGCGGCCCTTGCCCAGCGGGATGGTCGCGAAGTCCTCGGGCTTGATGTAGTTGCGCTCCACGCGCAGGGTGAAATCGCGGTCGGTCGACTCGATGCGGCCGGCCGGCAGCTCCACGTTCTCGTTGCGCAGCGCGGTTTCCACGTCACCGGTGGTCAGGCCGCGTGCGGCCAGCTGGTCGCGGTCCAGCCAGATGCGCATCGCATAGCGCTGGCGGCCGCCGATGCGGACCTGGGCCACGCCATCCAGGCTGGAGAAGCGATCGACCACGTAGCGGTCGGCGTAATCGCTCAGTTCCAGCGTGTCCATGGTCGAAGAGACCATGTTGAACCAGATGATCGGGTCGGCATCGCTCTCGACCTTGGCGATTTCCGGCGGCCGCGCTTCTTCCGGCATGCGGTCGGCCACGCGGCTGACCGCGTCGCGCACGTCGTTGGCCGCCGCTTCGATATCGCGGTTGGAGGTGAACTCGATGCTGACCTGCGAGCGGCCGTTGGTGCTGCGTGCGTTGATCGTATCGATGCCCTCGATGCCAGCCAGCGCATCTTCCAGCACCTGGGTGATGCGGCTCTCGATGACGGCCGCCGAGGCGCCGGTGTAGTCCACCGAGACCGAGACGATCGGCGGGTCGATGGCCGGCAGTTCGCGCAGGGTAAGCCGGGTGAAGGACATCACGCCCAGCACCAGCAGCAGCAGGCTCATCACCACGGCGAACACCGGGCGCTGGATGGAAATGTCGGACAGCTTCATCCGCCGTGGCCCTCGGCCGCGACCGGCGCCGGCGCATCAGCCGGCTCGCCGCCATGGGCTGGCGCGACGTCCTTGGCCGCGACCTTCAGACCCGGGCGCAGCTTGCCGGTGCCGTCGACCACGATGCGCTGGCCGGCCTCCAGGCCCTGCTTGATCTCGACGACGCCCGCACGGCGCGCGCCAGTGACCACATCCACGCGCTCGACGCTGTTGTCGCTCCTGATGCGGTACACGAAGGTATCGCGGCCGACCTGCACCACCGCAATTTCCGGAACCACCAATGCCGGGCGCTCGGGGCGGAACAGGCGCACGTCCAGCAGCATGCCCGGGCGCAGCGCATGGTCGCCGTTGGCGAAATCGGCACGCACGGTCACCGCGCGGGTGGCCGGATCAATGCGCGCATCAATGGTGCTGACCTCGCCCTCGAAGGTGCGACCCGGCCATGCCACGCTGGTGGCGCTGACCTTGTCACCGACGCCGAGCGCGGCCAGTTCCACTTCCGGCACCTGGAAATCAACGTGCATGTGCTCGATGTCATCGAGCGTGGCGATCACCGTGGTCGGCGTCAGCAGCGTGCCCGGGCTGACCTGGCGGATGCCGAGCACGCCGGCGAACGGCGCACGCACGCGACGGTCGGCGATGTCCGACTGCATCTGCGCCACGCGCGCTTCGGCGGCATCGCGGATCGACTTCTGGGTATCCAGCGTAGCGCTGGACACCAGCCGCTGGGTGGCCAGCTCGCGCTGGCGCCTGTACAGCTGGTCGGCCTCGTGGAAGGTGGCCTGCGCCTGCACCAGTGCGGCCTCCTGGGCCTGGCCGCGCAGGGTGACGATCGGCGCACCGGCCGCCACGTGCTGGCCGCTTTCAAAATGCACCTTCTCGACGATTTCGCTGACCTTGGCGGTGACGCTGATCGATTCACGCGCCCTGGCCGTGCCCAGTGCCTGCAGGGTGTCGTTCCACTGCCGGGACTGCACGACCTGTGCCGTGACCGGCACCGCTTCGCCCTGCCGACGTGCGGCGGCCTCCTGTTTGCCTGCGCACCCGGCCACCAGGGCCAGGCTGAGGCCAAGGGCCAGGGTCGAAGCGATACGAGCCAACATGAACGGTCCAGATTGATCCACGGCCGCCGAGTGTAGGCAAGGGCCTGCGAAAGCGGTATGTGCCAAGCGTTTACCGGCGTGGAACCGCAGCTGCGATAGCGCCTTGAACCCGTTCCATGCAAGGCTGCCCGCTGCGATGTCGGCGTGTGTCGAGGTGTATCCCGCGCCCCATCGAGGCGGCGGCCGTCGTAGAGTCGAACCAGCCCGACGGAGGGCGTCGGGTGGGGACGGATCCTGGCGGGGATCCGGCCCCTTTTTTTTGCCGCTTACGCACCGCTGGCGGCGGGCCATGCCCGGAGCATCAGTACCGGTAGTTCAGCTTCATCCACAGGCTGCGCCCCGGCTCATTGATGCGTACCGGGTCGGCGGGGAAGCCGAAGTCGGCACTGCCGGCCAGGTTCAGGTGTTCGCTGTAGGCGCGGTCGAACAGGTTGTCGATGCCTGCACTGAGCTGCAGCTGCGAGCTGAAACGATAGGTTGCATTGAGCGCGAAGGTGGCGAAACCCGCGCTCGGTCCAAGGTCCTGCGCGACG
Source organism: Stenotrophomonas sp. PI_27 (assembly GCF_027854495.1). Lineage (NCBI taxonomy): Bacteria > Pseudomonadati > Pseudomonadota > Gammaproteobacteria > Lysobacterales > Lysobacteraceae > Stenotrophomonas > Stenotrophomonas sp. PI_27. Next base: position 27,739 of record NZ_JAJNOF010000020.1, on the reverse strand, counting down.
ACGTTGCCTTGGCCAACTGCGACACGATGCTGGTGGGTCACCGCACGCAGCAGCGCACCGGCGCTCCAGCGCTGGCCCTCCCAGTTCGCACTCAGGCGCGCTTCCAGCGGCGGCATCTGCGGCAGCGGACGCTGCTGATCGCGGTTCTCGCCCCACGCATAGGCCAGCGTACCGCCCAGTGTCCACTGCTGGGCCAGGCTCACTTCCAGGCCAGCCTCGGCACCGGCGATACGCGCGTCGACATTGCTGGCCTGGCTCATGCCCATCATGCCGCTGCCGTGGTAGGTGACCAGGATGTAGTCCTGGATCTGCCCGGCGTAGGCCGAGACCCAGGCCTGCACGCGCGGTCCCTTGTACTGCAGGCCGACGTCGAGCTGGGTGGTCCGCTCGGGCTGGATGCCGGCAAACGCGTTCACCGCACCGGCCGGGCCGTGGTCGGGCGAGAACAGCTCCCAGTAGTCGGGCATGCGTTCACTGTGGCCGAGCCCGGCATACGCGGTCAGGCCATCGGCCAGGTCCTGCTCGTAGCGCAGGAAGCCGCTGCCAAGCCATGCCTTGCGATGCTCGCCCGCAGTCGGATTGGGCATGTTCCCCATCATCCCGCGGGTCGATTGCCGCGCGTCGCGCACGCTGGCACGGTCGACGCGCAGGCCGCCGATCCAGCGCTGGCCGGTACCGGCGCCGAGCGTCAACTCGGTGAATGCGCCATAGCGGCTAAAATTGGCATCGGTCTCCCACGCGGCCTGGCGGTAGGTGCCGCGGCCCATGCCCATGCGACCACGGTGCCGGCTGTCTTCGCCATCCACGCCGGCGACCAGCTGCACGTCCTGCCAGCGCCACTCGGAGCTGACCCGGCCGCCCTGGGTGCGTCGATCCACGTTCGACGCCATCGGCATCGGCATCATGCTGTGCGGATTCGGGGTGCGCAGCGTGTAGTTGTCCATCACGTGGTCGGCCTCGTTGTAGTACACGTTGGCCTGCACCGTGTCCCACGCCCCCGGCAGGTTGCGCTTCTCGAAGCGCGCGGCGTAGCTGGTGCGTTCGAATGAGGCACCGTCCATGCCGCGCCCGGCGTACCGCGCGATGGCGTCGCCGGCACCGGCGGAGACTTCCAGCAGCGTGTCGGCATCCGGCGTCCAGCCGATGGCCACGTCACCATTCCACTTGCGCCACTTCGACGGCACCACCTCACCGTGGCCGTCCGTGTAGTCATCGGCTTCAGATCGGTTGCCGCTGGCGCGCACATAGCCGGTCGGGTTGCCCAGGGTCAGGTCCAGCACCTGGTCGTTGCGGTTGCGCGAACCGACCAGCGCACTGGCATCGGCGCGCAGGCCGGGCTCCTCGAAGCGCGGCGTATCGCGCTCGAAACGCACGGTGCCCGCCGACGCACCCGCGCCCCAGCGCACGCTCTGCGGGCCCTTGATGACGGTGAGCCGGTCGAAGCTCTCCGGCGCGATGTAGGACAGCGGATTGTCCATCCGCGATGGGCAGGCACCGATCAGGTTGCCATCATTGCTGAGGATGTTCAGGCGCGAACCGAACATGCCGCGCAGCACCGGGTCACCGTTGGTGCCACCGTTGCGGATGGCGGAGAAGCCCGGAACGGTCTTCAGGTAATCGGCGCCGTCGCTGGCGGGCACCGGTTGCCGTGGCAGGCGCGGGTCGGTCACCCAGTGCAACGGCGAGGACGGTGCGGCGGCGGTGACCACCAGCGTGTCGAGGGTGCGCGCCTCTTCGGCGGGCGCAGCATGAGCCAGCGTTGCAGCCACGGCCAGGCCAAGGGCAACCGGCAGGCGCGCGCAGGCGAACGCAGGGCGGGAAGTCATTTTCATCGGAACAGCTCCAAGGTACGCACGCGCGCACGGCGCCCGGTCAGGCGTCGTGCGGCAGATTCATGGGGACATCAGCGGACGATGGAGCGGCGCGGTGGCCCACGCGCGGCGTGTGCCGGCCAGCGCAGCGCCGGCAGCACCAGTTGCGTCCACGCGAACGTCAGCCGTGGCCGCCACAGCAGCGGCAAGAGCAGCACCAGCACCGCCAGCCAGGGCAGCAGGCGCATGGCCAGCACGCAGTATTCGCAAGCGTCGCCGTGCATGGCGTGGGGATCGGCCGGTTGGGGTCGGATCCTTCTGCCCATGCAGAGGGCTCTGACCCATTCCGGCGCCATCGTGATGCATGTGCGCGTGGTCCATGCCCGCCATCGCTGCGTGGCCCACCGATGGCGCCTGCAGCGCGCGGCTGACCAGCGGCGCAAGCACCATCAGCAGCGTCGCCAGGACGGCGAGCTGGAGCAGGAGACGCTGCGGGCGGGACAGGCGGGTCACCGCGCTAGTGTAGAGGCGGGTCCAGGGTTGCCCGTGCGACGAACCGTCGCAGGACGGGGTTTATCGGCAGGGCTGCGCCCTGCACCCGCTGCGAGCTGGAGCTGGAGCAACAGCAACAGCAACAGCAACAGTCGAAGCAAAAGCGGGCTTCCTGTGGGAAGGCGGTGTGGGCAGGCAGGACCGTTGGCGCCATGGATGGCGCCATCGAGCCCCCATGGGTGAGGGCGCTTTGCTTGCGAAGCACTGCTTCGCAAGCGCCCGAACGCGCAGCCGCCGGCGGCTGGGCCGGACCGCGGAGCGGGGTTTACGGCGTGTCCTGCCTGCCCACACCGCCCCGCCATCCCACAGGAAACCCGCATTTGATGTTGATGTTGCTTCTGAGGTTGCCGGCCAGCGGCCGGCACTACCGCGGGTGCAGGGCTGCAAGCCCTGCTCGACCCACCTCACACCGTGATGGTCTGGGTCAGCGACTCCCAGGTTGGTGGCAGCGGCCACGCGGCCGCCTGGTTGCCGTCCAGCACCCTGCGCAGGTCGCGCGGATCGATCTGCGGGGCCAGCACGTGCACCAGCTCCAACGCGTAATCACGCAGCACGCGGTCGCGTGGCAGCACTGCCCAGGCGATGCACTCGGCAATCGGCGCCGGCGCCGGCCAGGCCTTCAGGTCTTCATCGTTGGAACTGACCGCCATCTCGGCCAGCAGGCCCACGCCCAGGCCCGTACGCACGTAGGTCTTGATCAGGTCGGCATCGAGCGCGGTCAGTGCCAGGTCGGGCACCAGCCCATGGGCGGCGAAGGCGCGTTGCAGCGACGAATTCGGGCGGGTCGAGGATTCGTAGCTGATCAACGGCTGCCGCGCCAGCGCGGCCAGGTCCGGTGCGCGACCGGCGCGGTCCAGCGGGTGGCCCTTGGGCACCACCACCAGCCGCCGCCAGCGGAACAGGGGAACCGCGATGCCATCGGTCGGTTCGCCGCCAGCGGTGCTGATGATCGCGATATCGGCATCCCCCTGGTTCAAGCGGTCCAGCGCGTCGGCTTCACCGGCCTGCTGCAGGTGCACGCTGACCTGCGGGTAGGCCTGCTTGATCGCCGCCACCGCCGGTGGCAGCACGAACCGCGCCTGGGTGTGGGTGGTGGTCAGGATCAGCTGGCCCTGGCTCTCGCGGCGCTGGTTGGCGGCGTAGGTGCGGATGTTGTTGGCCTCGGCCAGCACCGCGCGGGCACGGGCGATCACCTCGGTGCCGGCCGGGGTGACCGACTCCAGGCTGCGGCCCTTGCGCACGAACAACAGGAACCCGAGCTCATCCTCCAGCTGCTTGAGCTGCTTGGACAGGCCAGGCTGGGTGGCGTGCACGCGCGAAGCGGCCAGCGTGATGTTCAGCTCGGCGTCGGCGATGGCAACCAGGTAGCGCAGCTGGGTCAGCGTCATGGGAGGCAGGCGGCGTGGGGCGGAGGTCCACTCTAGGGTCAATTGCCGTCACCAGCTTATAACCAAAGGTTGTTTAAGAAAGGTATCTGGTCATTTCCGGGCGTCATATGCCGGCGCTACGGTCAGCCGGCAGCCGCTGGCCTTAACAGCCAGCCCTCCCCTTCGCCCGCCGAAGCCCGGCGTGGCCCCCGTTTCCGGAGCGCTTCCATGGCCCTGTACGACTCCATCCTCGATACCGTCGGCAACACCCCCATCGTCAAGCTGCAGCGCCTGGCACCGCCGCAGGTCAGCGTCTACGTCAAGGTTGAATCGTTCAATCCGGGCGGCTCGGTCAAGGACCGCCTGGCGCTGGCGATCATCCTCGACGCCGAAGCACGTGGCCTGCTCAAGCCGGGCGACACGATCGTGGAGGCCACCTCGGGCAACACCGGCGTGGCGCTGGCGATGGCCGCCGCCGCGCGCGGCTATAAGTTCGTGGCCACCATGGTCGAGACGTTCTCGGTGGAGCGCCGCAAGCTGATGCGCGCGTACGGTGCCAAGGTCATCCTGACCCCGGCCGCCGAACGCGGCAGCGGCATGGTGCGCAAGGCGCGCGAGCTTGCCGAGCAGCACGGCTGGTTCCTGGCCAGCCAGTTCGCCAACCCGGCCAACCCGGCCTATCACCGCAACACCACCGCTGCGGAAATCCTGCGCGACTTCGCCGGCAAGCGGCTGGACTACTTCGTCAGCGGCTGGGGCACCGGCGGTACGCTCACCGGCGTGGGCGAGGTCCTGAAGGTGGCGCGCCCGCAGACCCGCATCATCGCCACCGAGCCGGCCGGCGCTGCCCTGCTCAAGGGCGATGACTGGAAACCGCACAAGATCCAGGGCTGGACCCCGGACTTCGTGCCGGACGTGCTCAATCGCGATGTGGTGGATGAACTGCTGTCGGTCGAAGATGACCGCGCGATCGCCACCGCGCGCCGCCTGGCTGCCGAGGAAGGCATCTTCGTCGGCATCTCTGCCGGTGCCACTGTGGCCAGCGCGCTGGACGTGGCGGCCCGCGCAGAACCGGGCGCGGTGATCCTGGCGATGCTGCCGGATACCGGTGAACGCTACTTCTCCACGCCGCTGTTCGCCGATGTCAACGAAGGCTCCGACGACGACTGGCTGGCCGGCCTGCCGTGACATCCGGGTCAGAGCCTTTTCCATCCGGAAAAGGATCTGACCCCATCCTGTTACGGGCCCGGGGTCGGATCCCTTTTCCGAAGGGAAAGGGCTCCGACCCCGTTCTGCTTCAGCCTGCGTGAAGGCGTCGCCCGCCATCGTGCGTGAAGGCCGTCGGATCGCAGCGCGTGAGACGGTCATGACGCAGCATCGATGCCCTGTCCCCTACCGTGGGAACAGCCGGCGCAGCTGCTGCGCGGATCACCTCACAGGCAGGAGACGGACGCATGAAGATCGAGGTTTGGCAGGGTGACATCACGACCCTGGCGGTGGATGCGATCGTCAACGCGGCCAACGAAACACTGCTCGGTGGCGGCGGTGTCGACGGCGCGATCCATCGCGCGGCCGGCCCGGCATTGCTGGCCGAGTGCGCGCAGTTGCCGGAGTTGCGCCCGGGCGTGCGTTGCCCGACGGGCGAAGTGCGCGCCACCAGTGCCCATGCGCTGCCGGCGCGCCATGTACTGCACACGGTCGGCCCGGTCTGGCATGACGGCCAGCGCGACGAACCGGCGTTGCTTGCCAACTGCTACTGGAAGTCGCTGCAGCTGGCCGAGTCGCTGGGCGTGCAGTCGATCGCGTTCCCGGCGATCAGCTGCGGTGTCTATGGCTATCCGCTGTACCAGGCGGCGCAGATCGCAGTGACCGAAACACTGGCCTGGCAGCGCAGCCACGCGCAACCGATGCGGATCGTGCTGGTGGCGTTCAACACCGCCACCGCCAAGGCCTACCAGCAGGCGCTGAACGCCGCCGGGCAAGGCGCGGACAGCGAACTGCGCGGGTCGATGCTGCCGCCCTTGGGCGATGCGGGCTTTGCCGCCGCGCACTGACCGCCGGTACGCGACGCATGAAGAAAAGGCCGGGCAATGCCCGGCCTTTTCCTTGGCAGCGTTGCGCTGATCCACGCGTAGCGCGGATCACCGTCAACGGCTGGCGGCTTCCACGGCTGCAGCATCATCGGCGCTGGCCGCAGCATCGGCCGCTGCACGCGCCGCCGAAGCCGCAGCTCCATCCGCGCTGGCACCCTCCACCTGCACGCGCACTTCCACCAGGCCCGCGCCATTGCTCAGGCTGGACACATCCACGGTGTAGTGACCGGCCGGCAGGGTTTCTTCCAGGCGCGCATTGGTATCGTTGCCGCCGTCATCGTCGGTCAGCTCGACGTCGCCGCCAACGACGCGCAGCACGGTATCGACCTGGCTGGAGATCGCATCCAGGCGGACATCGGCCGGACGGTCCAGGGACAGCAGGAAGCGGCGGCGGCCATCGTTGTCGAGCATCGTGTACACGCTGCCCGACTTCGGCAGCGCCGTGCCATCACGTTCAACCAGGTTGCCCGGCAGCTCGATGCGCTTGGCAGACAGCTTGAACATGCCGCTGACGCCGCTGCCAAGGCCACGTGCCGTCAGGGTGTACTTGCCCGGCTTCAACGACAGGCTCAGGCGCGAGTTGACGCCGTCACCATCATCGTTCTCGGCATCCACGTCCGGCCCTTCCAGCTTCAGCACCGGATCGAATGCATCCGACTCCAGGCGGATGTCGTACAGGCCGGCCTTGTCGACCTGCAGGGTGTATTCCTGGGCTTCGCCGGCCAGCATGTCGACGATTTCGCCAGCGCCGGGGATCGGCTTGCCGTCGTACGGCACCAGCTTCTCGGCACGCAGACGGTACGGACCGTAATCGGTCGAGCCGTTGGCGTTGACCGCCACCTGGTAGGTGCCGGCACCGTTGGCACGGAACGCCAGCGAGACGTCGTCCGCGCGCTCGTAACCGGTGGCACTGCTGGCCACCAGGCTGCCGTTGCTGAATACCGCGATCGAGCCACTCAGCGAACCGGTCAGCTTCAGTCCAACCAGCTGCCGGTCTTCCAGCTTGATCTGGTAAAGCTGGTGGTGGCTGCCATCGTTGTAGTTGATGCCGCTGCGCGAGGTGATCTCGCCGGACACCGGTTTGTCGAAATCGAGGGACGCGGCCTTGCCCGCATCCGCGCCGCCGCCGATGCGGTTGCAACCGCCGGCGACGAGGGCCGTGGCAACGGCCAGAGTCATTGCTGCCAGACGCATGTTGTTTCTCCTTGGCCTTCCATGTGGTTCCCGCGTACCGGCCGGGCACACGGGGGCGGAAAAGATACCCGCAAAAGCAAACGCCGGCGCGATGCCGGCGTTGCCCTGTTCATCCAGCGATCGGGCGGATCAACCGTTCCACTTGCCCAGCGCGGCCAGGCCATTATCCTTGGCGCGCTCGTACACGGTCTTCTGGGCGGCGGCGTAGTTGCCCTTCATGTCCTTGGCCCACAGCTTCAGCGCGGCCTGCTGCATGGCGCGGCCGTAGGAGAAGCTCAGCGGCCACGGCAGGTTGCCCAGCTGGTTCATCGCGTTCAGGTGTTCGGTGGACTGCTCGTCGGTCTGGCCGCCGGACAGGAACACCACGCCCGGCAGGATCGCCGGCACGGTGCTCTTCAGGCACATCACGGTCGACTCGGCCACTTCCTCGACATCGGCCTGCTCTTCGCAGTCCTTGCCCGAGATGACCATCGATGCCTTCAGGATGGTGCCTTCCAGCAGCACGTTCTGCTGGTACAGGGCGTCGAACAGCGAACGCAGGGTGGCTTCGGTCACTTCGTAGCAGGTTTCGATGTCATGGTCGCCATCCATGATCACTTCCGGCTCGACCATCGGCACCAGGCCGCATTCCTGGCACAGGGCCGCATAACGGGCCAGCGCATGGGCGTTGGACTCGATGCAGGTACCCGACGGGATGCTCTCGCCGATGTTGATCACCGCACGCCACTTGGCAAAGCGCGCGCCCAGCTTGTAGTACTCCTGCAGGCGCTCGCGCAGGCCGTCCAGGCCTTCGGTCACCAGCTCGCCCGGGCAGCCGGCCAGCGGGTGCGCACCCTTGTCCACCTTGATGCCCGGAATCATGCCGTGGTCGGCCATGTACTTGGCGAACGGCACGCCGTCCTTGGTCGACTGGCGGATGGTTTCGTCGTACAGGATGGCGCCGGAAATGTGCTCGTTGAGCTTCGGCGTGGTCAGCAGCAGCTCGCGGTAGGCGCGACGGTTCTCCTCGGTGTTCTCGATACCGACGCCGGCGAAACGCTTGGCGATGGTAGCGGTGGATTCGTCGATCGCGATGATGCCCTTGCCCGGGGCGACCATGGCCTGGGCGGTTTCAGCCAGCTGTTCGATGCTCATGTATTTCCTGTGGCGGGTGCGGGAAAAACGTAAGTATAGCCCTGCTGCCCGTTGCCTCGCCGTGGAGGACAGGATGGAAACGCTTCCACGTCTGCGCAGGACAATGGATGTCCTGCGGCATGGGGTCAGAGCCCCTTCGGGATCTGACCCCTGGCCAGTGCGGGGTCGGATCCCCGCAGGGGCTCTGACCCCGGATCGGCAGCGCCGACCCGACCGTCAGGGCTTACAGGTCGCCCAGGCCGATGGCGCGGCCGTCCTCGCCCACTTCCAGCAGGCGCAGGGTATTGGTGGCACCGTGGGTTTCCATGTGCTCGCCGCTGGTGAACACGACGCGGTCACCGGCCTGCAGCAGTTCCGATTCGACCAGCAGGCGGATGCTGCCGCGCGCCGCTTCGCGCGGGGTCAGGCCGCGGCTGTCGAAGTTGATCGGGAACACATCGCGCATCAGCGCCATCTGGCGACGCGCACCATCGTGGCGGGTCACCGCGAACACCGGCGCCTTGGCGCGGAAACGCGACAGGTAACGCGCGGTGCCGCCGGATTCGGTCATCGCCACGATCGCGCGCACGCCCACGTGCTGCGACAGGAACATGGTGGCCATGGCGATGGCCTGGTCGGCACGTTCCAGGTTGCGCGGCGAGGCGTTGAAGTCAGTCTCGGTCTGGAACTGGCGCTCGGCCCCCAGGCAGATGCGCGCCATCGCTTCCACGGCCTTCACCGGATAGGCACCCGCGGCGGTTTCGGCCGACAGCATCACCGCGTCGGTACCGTCGATGACCGAGTTGGCCACGTCCAGCACTTCGGCGCGGGTCGGGATCGGGCTTTCCACCATCGACTGCAGCATCTGTGTGGCGGTGATCACCACCTTGTTCTGCGCCAGCGAGGCCTTGATGATCTTCTTCTGCAGGCCCGGCAGCTCGGCATCGCCGATTTCCACACCGAGGTCGCCACGCGCGACCATCACCACATCGCTGGCCTCGACGATTTCTTCCAGGTTCTCGATCGCCTCGGTGCGCTCGATCTTCGACACCAGCGCCGCGTCACAGCCGTGCGAGCGCGCGATGTCGCGTGCGTCGTTCATGTCCTGCGCGTTGCGGCAGAACGACACGGCGATGAAGTCGACGCCGATCTTGGCGACGATGCCGATCAGTTCCTTGTCACGCTCGGTCAGCGCACCCAGCGAGAGGCCGCCGCCCTGCTTGTTCAGGCCCTTGCGGTCGGACAGCACGCCGTCGTTGAGCACGGTGTTGACGATGCGGTCGCCCTGCACTTCCACCACCTGCAGCTGCATCAGGCCGTCGTCGAGCAGCAGCACGTCACCCGGGCCCACGTCCTGCGGCAGGCCGAGGTAGCTGACGCCCACCTGGCTGGCGTTGCCGGGCCCGGCGTTCTCGCTGGCGATCAGGTCGAAGCGGTCACCCGCCTTCAGCTGCACCTTGCCTTCGGCGAAGCGCTCGATGCGGATCTTCGGGCCCGGCAGGTCGGCCAGGATGCCCACTTCAACGCCCACCCGGGCCGACGCGGCGCGCACTTCGGCGGCGCGCTTGGCCTGGCCGGACGGATCGCCATGGCTGAAATTGAGGCGCACCACGTTGACGCCGGCGCGGAACAGATCCTCCAGCACGCCCGGCGGGTCAGTGGCCGGACCGAGGGTGGCAAGGATCTTGGTGCGACGCTGACGCTCGAACATGGTGGATGGGCCTCTCCCGTTAAAGAACGGAAATTAGCACATCCTTCACGCCGCATGTATACGGTTACAGCCTTGTGCCGCCTGACTCCGCGGGTCATCGAACGGACATCATGCGGACATACGGTGGCGCAGGGCGTGCTGTGGCGCCGAGCCCATGCCCGGCCGGGCATGCGCCGGAGCAGCCGGGCCTCGGCCCGGCGCTACAGGAAGCTAGGCCAGCAGCGTTTCCAGCTGCGCCGGTTCGCGTGCCAGCTGGCCAGCGCCGGCCGCAGTGAGTTCCGCCTCACCGCCAAAGCCCCACAGCACACCCACGCTGCGCAGGCCATGGTGACGCGCGCCTTCGATGTCCATGCGGCGGTCGCCGATCATCCAGCACTGTGCGGGCTGCACCTGCAACCGGCGCAGAGCTTCCCCGACCAGCTCCGGCTTGTGGCTGCGCGAGCCATCCAGGGTCGAACCGATGATCTCCTCGAACAGCCCGCCAAACGGCAGGTGCTCAAGGATGCGGCGCGCATGCGGCTCGTTCTTGGCGGTGACCACCGCCAGGCGGTGGCCACGGCCATGCAGCGTGCGCAGCGTGTCTTCCACCTGCGGGTACACCGTGTGTTCGCGCCAGCCTTCGACGTCGAACCGCTCGCGGTAATAGCCCACCGCCTGTTCCACCCGCGCCGGTTCGATGAACAGCGGCGTGAAGGTGGTGCGCAGCGACGGACCGATCCAGCCCAGCAGGGTTTCCTGCGGCGGCACCGGATGGTCCATCTTCTGCAGCGCATAGGCGATGCACGCGGTGATGCCGACCTGCGAATCGATCAGCGTGCCGTCGAGGTCGAAGAACAGCACATCCCTGTTGCGGTCGGCACTCATGCGCCGCGCGCGTCGAGGGCGGCGACCGCCGGCAGGGTCTTGCCTTCCAGGAATTCCAGGAATGCGCCACCGCCGGTGGAGATGTAGCTGACCTGCCCGGCGATATCGAACTTGTCGACTGCGGCCAGGGTGTCGCCGCCGCCGGCGATCGAGAACGCCTTCGAGCCGGCGATGGCGCGGGCCAGCGCTTCGGTGCCCTTGCTGAAGGCGTCGAATTCGAACACACCGACCGGACCGTTCCAGACCACGGTGCCGGCCTTGTCGATCAGCTGCGCGTACTGCGCGGCAGTCTGCGGGCCGATGTCGAGGATCAGGTCGTCTTCGGCGACGGCGTCGACCGCCTTCACTTCGGCAACGGCATCCGGCATGAACTGCTTGGCGGTGACCACGTCGACCGGCAGCGGGATGTCGGCGCCACGCGCCTTGGCGTCGGCCACGATCTTCTTCGCGGTGTCCAGCAGGTCCGGCTCGTACAGCGACTTGCCGACGTTGTAGCCCGCCGCAGCAATGAAGGTGTTGGCAATGCCACCACCGACGATCAGCTGGTCGACCTTGCCGACCAGGTTGGCCAGCAGCTCCAGCTTGGTGCTGACCTTGCTGCCGGCGACGATGGCCAGCAGCGGCTTGGCCGGTGCGTCCAGCGCCTGCGCCAGCGCGTCCAGCTCGGCCATCAGCAGTGGGCCGCCGGCAGCGACCGGGGCGAAGCGGATGACGCCGTGAGTAGATGCCTGTGCGCGGTGCGCGGTGCCGAAGGCATCCATCACGAACACATCGCACAGGGCGGCATACTTCTTCGAAAGGGCTTCATCGTCCTTGCCCTCGCCGACGTTCATGCGGCAGTTTTCCAGCAGCACCAGCTGGCCCGGCTGCACGTCGACACCGTCGATCCAGTCACGCACCAGCGGAACCTCCCGGCCAAGCAGCGCGGACAGCCGCTGCGCGACCGGCGCCAGCGAGTCGGCCTCGCTCCACACGCCTTCCTTCGGGCGCCCCAGGTGCGAGGTGACCATCACCGCCGCGCCCTGCTCCAGCGCGCGCTTGAGCGTCGGCAGCGAAGCGGTGATGCGCTGTTCGGAGGTGATGCGGCCATTCTCGATCGGCACGTTCAGATCCTGGCGGATCAGCACGCGCTTGCCGGAGAGGTCGAGGTCGGTCATGCGGACGATGGACATGGGCAACTCTTTGGCTCGGGGACGGGATGCCGGAGTACGGCAGACGACCATTGTATCGGCTGCGGGTGGTGGCAGGGCCGATGCCTGCGGCAGGCAGAAGCGCAGAGCGACAGCGACAGCACAGCGCTGGCGCTTCGTGTTGCCGTGGATGGGCCGGGTGGTGTGGGCTGGCAGGGGACGCCGTAAACCCACCCCGCCCGGCCAAGCGCGGCTGTTGCTTTACACGCCCCCCACCCACGAGGGGCTGCGCCGTCGCCGGACCCTACGCCGAAGACGTCGGCTTCTGCCGAAGCAGGCTGAGCGCCAGGCCACCCACCACCAGCACGCCCAGACCCAGCAACGACCACAGCAACCACGACTTCCAGTCGCGTTGCGGCTTCAGCGCCGCATCACCCGCCAGCGGTTCCGGGCTGCCTTCCAGTCGCGCCAGGGTCGGCTGCCACGATGGATCGTTGCGCTGCCGCAGTTCCTCGATCAGCACGCCGATCGGTGCGTCGGTGCGGCGCGCCGTCGCGCTGCCCACCGCCAGCGCGTAGGGCGCCGCGCCCTGGCTCAGGAACACCAGCACTTCCGGCTGGTAGCCCAGCCGCAGTGTCGGGGCGGTGGCGGTTTCCGCCGGATTCGCCACGAGCTTCCAGTAGCGGTCGCGGTGCACCCCGCCCAGCGGCTGTGCCGCCGACTGCTGGCGCTGGCCCTGCGTGCCCTGCTGCACCTGGTAGGCAATCCACGGCGCGCTGCGGCGCTGCCACTCGGCACCCTCGTCATCGCGACTGAACAGCGTCCACTGCACCAGGCTGTTATCGGTGCTGGCCACATCGGCACGTGCCACCGGGAACCGGCCATCCATCTCGAAGGTGTACTCGCCCTTGCCGTTCGTGGTCGGCTCCAGCGACAGCCATTCCCACGGCAGTGTCGCCGGCGCTGGCGGCAGCTCCGCCAGCACGCCGCGCAGGGTCGGCAGCTGCGAATCGCCCTGCGCCAGAACACGCAGGTAGCGCGCGGCTCCATCCACCTGCAGGCGGCGCTGCAGCAGACGCTTGCCGGCGCGCTGCAGGTCCACCAGCGGCACGTCGCGGCCGATCGGGCGCCAGTGCTGCAGATCGTCGCTGGCATCCACCTGCACCTGCGCCTGCAACGGCTGGCCGCTGTCGGCCCAGTCCAGCACCAGCGCCGCCAGCGGCTGCTGGTCGAGCATGCTGGCGTCAATCAGCCAGCCGCCCTGCCCCTTCGCTGCCGCCGCGCCCCCCACCCGCGCTTCGACCCGGCGCACGCGGCCATCGGTATCGCGTTCGGTCAGCAGCTGCAGGTCATTGCGCTGGGCATCGGCCAGCGGCGGCAACGCGAACCACGGCAGCTCGCGCTGCACCGGCGGCTGCGCCAGCGGCTGGTCCGGCGCCAGCAGTGCCGACGGCAGCAACTGGCTGGCCGCGTTGAACACCTGCAGGTCGCTGAGGTCGGCGCTCACGGCGCGGCGGTAGATCGCCGGCTCCAGCACGATGCGGTAAGCACCGGACTGCGCGCTGGACAGCGTCAACGGCCACTGCTCGGCATACTGGGTCCGGTAGTCGGCCGCCTGCACCACGACGGCGGCCAGCATGCCGAACATCGCCGGCAGCAGCGCCCTGCTCCACTTCCTCATTGTTTTTCCTCCACGGACGGCGCGGCACTGGGCGGCGCCGGTGCCAGATAACCCACGACCGTGCACAGCAGGCCGTAGGCAATGAACGATGCAATACCCAGCAGGTTGCCCAGGTGCTGGCGATCGACAAGGACCAGCTTGGCCAGTACCACGCCCATCAGCACCGCACCGACCATCCACAACACGCGCTGGCCACGCCGCGAGCCCCACACCCACGCGATCACGCCGAGCACGCTCCACAGCACGGTCAGGCTGGTCTGGGCCAGGCTGAAGCGCATCATCGACGCGCTCCACGCCAGGCCACCCCACTGGTGCACGCCATGCAGCACCAGGCTGGTCAGCGCGACGAAGGCCGCCAGTGCCAGCAGCGGCAGGCGCATCTTCAGCAGCCCCTGCGGTGCCTGGTCGCCGTACAGCCAGCGCGCCAGCAGCAACAGGCTCAGCCACTGGCCGATCTCGGCCGGATTCAGCACCGGCAGCCACAGCAGCGGTGCGGCGTCGCCCGGCAGCAGCTGGCCGAACAACCACCCGACCGACAGCAGGCCGAACAGCACGCATTGCAGGGACACACGCACGCGGTCGAATGCCTCGCCCAACGGCCAGCGCAGCGCGTTCCAGCGCCACAGCGACAGCGCCGCCATCAGCAGCCACGGCACGGTCACCAGCAGGGTCGTCCAGCCCTGTGCCAGATCGGCTTCGCCGCCGCCCCACAGGGCCAGCAGCGAAAGCAGCGACGGCCACAGCAGCCACCACAGGAACTGCGCGATGCGGGCCACGGCATCGCCGCCCTGGCGCAGGCACAGCAGGGTGCGCACGCCCAGCACCGCGAACACCGCCCAGGCCAGCGCGCCATAGCCGGCGAACGGCTGGTGGTGTGCATCGCTCTGCATCAGGGCCAGCGGGAAGCCCAGCGCGAGCATGGCCAGCGCCGTCACGCCCAGCGCACGCGCCGGTTGTCGACGCTGCATTTCGGCCGCCAGCCAGGCAGTGACCGCGGCCAGCACAAGCAACGCGTCCACTTCAGTGCGGTACGGGAAGAAGCGGGTGATCTCATGGGCCAGGCCGCCCAGCCACCACAGCAGGCCCCACAGGTAGTACACCAGTGCGACCTCATGACGCGGCCGGCGCTGGTAGCTCCACGCCGACGCAAAGCCGGCCAGGGCCAGCAACAGCGCGCCGATGGCGGTCGGATTGATCAGGAAGCGCAGGTCCTCATGCCAATGGTCGGCGCCGGCAACGAAAGCGAACGCGGCGCCGATCTGCAACAGGGCGCCCGACACCTGCGGCAGCCAGCGCTTCTGGCGCAGCCCCAACCAGGCCAGGCCTGCACCTTCCAGCGCGAACACCGCGCCGGTGGCGCGCGCCGACAAGGCCAGCGGTACCGCCAGCGTGGCGAAACCCACCGCAAGCACGGCATGCGACTGCGCCAGCACGGTATAGGAGGCGCGCGCGATCAGCGCCCGGGCCAATACCGCGTAGATCGCGGCCAGGCCCAGCGCGCACAGGGCCAGCGTCATCGGTTGCGCGTGCAGCATGCCCGCCTGCAGCGAGAACGCGACCAGCGGCGTGCCGAACACCAGGCTGCCATCGACCAGGTCACGCCGGCCGGCTGGCTGGCGGCGCGCGTACAGCAGCGGAATCAGCAGGTAGAACACGAAGAACAACAGCAGGAAGGGTTCGGTGCTGCTGAACTTGTCCGGTACGTACTGCAGCACGCCCCAGAAGGTGCCGATGCCGAAGGTGAAGGCGAAGCCCAGCAGGTTCAGTGCGCGCCATGGGCGGAACCACGCAATGGCGAAGATGCCCGCGTTGAGCACGGCGTAGTAGCTGAACAGCCCCACGTGGTTGCCACTGCCGGTGGACAGCCACAGCGGTGCCATAAAGCCGGCCAGGATGCCCAGTACGGCCAGCGTGCGCGAGTTCTGCACCACCGCCAGCACGCACAGCCCGGCGACCAGTGCGATCGAACTGGCAAAGGCAAAGGCCGGCGGAATCAGGTCGAAGCGCTTGAAGGCCGCAAAGATGGTCAGCAGCAGCACGCCGATGGCACCGCCCTGCAGCGCCAGCGCAAACAGGCGCCGGCGTTCGCGCTGGTGCCAGCCGAATGCCAGCAGGCCCAGCGCAGCCACGGTGATGCCGGCCAGGCGCAGTTCGATCGGCAGCACCAGCCAGCCCTGGTCGCTGACGTACTTCAGCAGCGCCGCGACACCGGCCAGCAGCACCAGCATGCCGATCTTGACCGGCACGTTGCCTTCGGTGAACCAGCGCTTGACCGCACCGATGCCGCGCTCGATGACGTTGGGCAGGGCCGGTTCGGAAGGCAATGGCGGCACCGGCGGTGGTGCAGCCGGGCGTGGCGCAGGTGCGTCGGCGGGTGCTGCTTCGCGCAGCGGGGGCCGAGGGAGTTGCGACGCCGCAGCGGCGACCGGCCGCAGGAACGGGGGGGCGGCACTGGCGGTGGGCGTGGCCACAGGCCGTTCAGGCGCGGCGGCGGGCGTGGCGGTGGCAGGCCCCGCGGCCAGCGCGCCTTCCAGGGCGGCAACGCGGCGGCGCAGGCCGGCAATCATCACCAGTGCCACCACCAGCAGCAGCGGGATGGCCAGAAGAACCAGTACGACCAGGGCTATCAGTGCTTCCATTGCGTGCTTCCAATGCGATCCCGCGCCCCAGCGGCGGCGGTCGACGGCTCCATGCTACGACAGGGCGGCCCCCCTGAACGACGAACCCCGGCCAGGCCGGGGTCCGTCTGCGATCTGCGCCAGCCTTACTTGGCGGCGATGACCTTGGCCATCTCCAGGCACTTGTTGGAGTAGCCCCACTCGTTGTCGTACCAGGTCACCAGCTTGACGAAGGTGCCGTCCAGGGCGATGCCGGCATCGGCGTCGAACACCGAGGTGCAGGTTTCACCGCGGAAATCGGTAGCCACGACCTTGTCTTCGGTGTAGCCCAGGATGCCCTTCAGCGGACCTTCGCTCTGTGCCTTCACTTCGGCGCAGATCTCGGCGTAGGTGGCTTCCTTTTCCAGCTCGACGGTCAGGTCGACCACCGACACGTCCGAGGTCGGCACGCGGAAGCTCATGCCGGTCAGCTTCTTGTTCAGTTCCGGGATGACCACGCCGACGGCCTTGGCCGCACCGGTGGACGAGGGAATGATGTTCTCCAGGATGCCACGGCCGCCGCGCCAGTCCTTGTTGGACGGGCCGTCAACGGTCTTCTGGGTGGCAGTGGCCGCATGCACGGTGGTCATCAGGCCGCGCTTGATGCCCCACTTGTCGTTGATCACCTTGGCCAGCGGGGCCAGGCAGTTGGTGGTGCACGACGCGTTGGAGATGATCGCCTGGCCGGCGTAGGTCTTGTCGTTCACGCCGAACACGAACATCGGCGTGTCGTCCTTCGACGGGGCGGACATGATGACCTTCTTGGCGCCGGCATCGATGTGCTTCTGCGCGGTTTCCTTGGTCAGGAACAGGCCGGTGGCTTCCAGCACCACGTCGGCGCCGACTTCATCCCACTTCAGGTTGGCCGGGTCGCGTTCCTGGGTCAGGCGGATCTTCTTGCCGTTGACCAGCAGGTCGTTGCCCTGCACCGCCACGTCGGCCTTGAAGCGGCCGTGCACGGAGTCGTACTTGAGCATGTACGCCAGGTAGTCCGGCTCCAGCAGATCGTTGATGGCCACGATTTCGATGTCGTCGCCGAAGTTCAGCACCGCCGAGCGCAGGACGTTACGCCCGATGCGACCGAAACCGTTGATACCAACCTTGATTGCCATTTCTCAAGCTCCTGCGGCCGCGACAGGTGCGGCGGGATGGATAGGGCCCACAAGTCTAGCAAACCGCCGCTGGCCACCGTGGGCCAGCCGGGACCGCCGGCCGGCCCACGGACAGGATTTGATCCGGATCAAAGCGTTAGCGCGGCGTGAGGCCGAGACTGTCGCCATCCACCCAGCAACGAGAACACCCCCATGCGCAAGACCTCCCCCCTGATCGTGGCCAGCCTGGCCGCCGCCCTGTCCCTCGCCGCCGCCCCGGCCATGGCCCAGTCCAAGGGCGACTGGACCGTTTCGGCCGGCGTGCACCAGGTGGCACCGAAGTCGAACAACGGCTGGCTGGCCGGCGGCACCCTGAAGGTCGACGTCGACAACGACGTCAAGCCGACCATCACCGGCGAGTACTTCATCGCTGACAACCTGGGCATCGAAGTGCTGGCCGCACTGCCGTTCAAGCACGACATCAACATCAACGGCCTGGGCCGCGTCGGCAGCACCAAGCAGCTGCCGCCGGTGGTGACCCTGCAGTACCACTTCAACAGCAAGGGCAAGGTGTCGCCGTTCATCGGTGCGGGCGTGAACTACACCACCTTCTTCAGCGAAGACACCACTGGCGCGCTGGCCGGCAGCAAGCTGAAGCTGCAGGATTCGTGGGGTCTGGCGGCACACGCCGGCGTGGACTTCGCGATCGGCGAGAAGGGTGCCCTGCGCGTGGACATGCGCTGGATCGACATCGACAGCAAGGTGAAGTTGAACGGCGAGAAGATCGGCACGGTCAACATCGATCCGCTGGTCTACGGCGCGTCGTACGTCTTCAAGTTCTAAGCGGAGTGTTGAACGCGGGGGCTTCGCCCCCGCTCCCCCGCTACACGCAAAACCCTCGCAGCATGTTGCCCCGGTGATTGCCGGGGCTTTTTTTTCCTGGGACGGAAGCATTTCCGGTGCTGGGGCGAGGCGGGGAGCGCCGCCCCTTCCGCTGCGCTCCCACTTCGGAACAGGAACGCGCCGCTCTTCAATCCACCTACCCCGCTAGAATGGGCGCATGAAAGCCCTGCACTCCCTGTTCCTCGCCGCCGCCCTGGCGCCGGCCCTGCTGTCCGTCGCCGCCCCTGCCCACGCCTGGGGCGCGCAAGGCCACCGCCTGGTTGCCGAAGTCGCCGACGCCCGCCTCAACCCCGCCGCCCGCGCCGAAGTGGACCGCCTGCTGGCCACCGAACCGGACGCCACCCTGGCCAGCATCGCGCCCTGGGCCGACCAGCTGCGCGCCAAGGACCCGGGCCTGGGCCGTCGCTCGGCGGGCTGGCACTACGTCAACATCGCCGAAGACGACTGCCACTACGAAGCACCGAAACACTGCAAGAACGGCAACTGCATCGTCGAAGCCCTCAAGGCGCAGAGCGCCATCCTCGGCGACCGCAGCCTGACCGACGGCGAGCGCCTGCAGGCACTGAAGTTCGTCGTGCACCTGGTCGGCGACATCCACCAGCCGATGCACGCCGGTTATGCCCACGACAAGGGCGGCAACGACTTCCAGCTGCAGTTCGGCAACCGCGGTACCAACCTGCACTCGCTGTGGGACAGCGGCATGCTCAACACCCGCAAGCTGGACGATGCCGGCTACCTGCCGCTGCTGCAGAGCCAGCGCGCGCCGAAGCTGGCGCGGCAGTCCAACCCGCAGCGCGACCCGCAGACGTGGGCCGAGGCCAGCTGCCGCATCTCCATGCAAGCTGGCGTTTATCCGGCCACGCGTAAAATCGGTGACGAATACACCGAGCGCTACCGGCCGCTGGCCGAAGCGCAGCTGCGACTGGCCGGTGAGAACCTGGCGCAGTTGCTGAACCGCGTGCTCGGCACGCGCTGAGGAGCACTCCGATGTCGGTCCAGGTGCAGTCGTTCTTCCACCGTGACAGCAACACCTTCAGCTATCTGGTCAGCGACCCGGCCAGCGGCGAGGCAGCGCTGATCGACCCGGTGCTGGACTACGACCCGGATACCGACGCCAGCAGTGAAGCGCCGCTGCATGCCGCGTTGCAGGCCATCGAACAGCACGGCCTGCAGCTTCGCTGGCTGCTGGAGACCCATGCCCATGCCGACCATGTGTCAGCCGGGCGCCGCCTGAAGCAACGTTTCCCGCAGGCCACGCTGGCCATCGGCGAAGGCATCCGCGCGGTGCAGGCCACCTTTGCGCCGCGCTACGGCCTGCAGCTTCCTGCGGCAGATGAAATCTTCGATCACCTGTTCAGCGATGGCGAAATCTTCGCTCTGGGCGAACAGCGCTGCCAGGTGATCGCCGTACCCGGCCATACCAGCGACAGCATCGCCTACCTGATCGGCGATGCGCTGTTCACCGGCGACTCGCTGTTCATGCCCGATGGCGGCACCGCCCGCTGCGATTTCCCCGGCGGCGACGCCGCGCAGCTGTACCGCTCGATCCAGCGCCTGCTCGCACTGCCCGACGCCACCCGCGTGTTCGTCTGCCACGACTACGGTCCGGGTGGCCGCGGGTTCGCCAATGAAACCACCATCGGCGAACAGCGCGCGCACAACATCCACGTGCACGAAGGCGTGGCCGAGGCGGAGTTCGTCAGCGTGCGCCAGGCCCGCGATGCCACGCTGGACGAGCCAGCACTGATGCAGCCCGCAGTAAAGGCCAACATCCAGGGCGGGGCCTGATCGCCATCGCTGTGCCCGCCGGGCATGGTCCGGCGCTCCCCCGGTCATCGCGAGCGGTCACTTCCCCTGCGTGCGCACTACGTGGCGGCCCTTCACGATCTCGAAGGTGAAGGCGTACTGCAGGGTGACCGCCACCGGTTCGACGCGCTCGGCGCTGCGGCAGTCACCGCGATCGGCAGGCACCCTGCCCGCCGCGAAGTGGCAGACCGCAGCGGGCGAGTACTTCCACATCGCCACAGCCTCCTGCGCGGCCTGCAGCAAGGGGGCATTGTCTGGTGCCTCGCCCGCACTGCATTCGCTGCGGTCGGTCAGCGGGATGCTGCGCTCAACGCTGCCCTCCGCATCCACCACCACCTGCAGGCAGACGGTGGTCGGCGCCAGTTCCGCGCGCGGGTCACGATCGCCGACCTCCGGGTCCGGTGCCGCGTACAGCTGCGGCATCCGGTAGCCTTCGGTCGCACCCAGCGCATACACCTGCAGCTGCCCACTGCCGCCGCCCGCCTGCGGCTGCAGGCGTTGGTGGCCGACATTCTCACTGCGCGTATCGACGGTGGTCAGGCGGTCCTGGCTCGCACACCCCACCAGCAACGCTGCCGCCATGATCAGCGGCGCGGACTTCACTGGGTTTCCTCGGTATCGTCCATGGCATAGGTGATCGGAATGCGTACGGCAGCGGCTACCGGCTTGCCATTCTTCATCGCCGGCCGATAGGTCCAGCTGCGTGCCGCTGCGATCGACACCGCATCGAACACGCCCGGATTGGTGGCACTGAGCACGCGGATATCGCTTGGACGCCCCTGCGCATCCACCTCCACGCGCAGGTTCACCACGCCGACCTGGCGCTGCTCGAACGCGGATTTCGGATAGGACGGCGGTGGCATCCTGTCGATCTGGATCGGACGGTCCAGCCCCGCCTTGGCCGCATCCGCTTCCGCGTGCTCGAACGGCTCGATACCGATCCTTGGGCTTCCTACCGCACTGCCCTGGCTGGCCCACGCCACCGCTCCCATTCCCACGCACAACCCGGCCACCAGCACCTGACCGGACACCCACGGCAACGCCTTCCGCTTGGACTGCTTCAACATGGCGATACGCTCCTTCAACACGGGTTGGCTGCGCCAATGGCAGACCGCCGGCGCAACCGGGTGAACCAGCTGCGCCTTCAGCAGCGTGCTGGCGTAGAGGCCGCGCAGCGCAGGCTGCGGGGCGATGGTGCGGGCATCACAGGCCAGCTCCTGGTCGCGCAGGAAGCGGCGTGCGGCCCATGGCAGCAGCGGGTGAAACCAGAACACCGCTCGCGCCAGCAGCAACGCGCCGTTGGCCCAGTGATCACCATTGCGACGATGGCTACGCTCGTGCTGCAGGATCAGTCCCTGCTCCTGTGCGCTGAACTGCTGATCGAAGTCCGGGCCCACCACGATGCGCGGCCGCCACAGACCAACCAGCGCTGGCAGGCCTGGGTCACCACTGGCCTGCCAGCTGCCGTCGGTGCGCGACGTCAGTGGGCCCATCCGCCGTTGGAAACGACGCTGCGCGCGCAGGTCGCGCAGCAGGCAGAGGCCCATGCCCATTGCCCACAGCGCGAACAACAGCCCGGCCCATGGCAACGACGACGCGTTCAGGGCATCGATGGCACCGGGCATCACTTTCAGCGGCAGCGTGGGTACCTGCTGCAACAACGCAGCCCGCGGCAACGGCAGCAGCAGGGCCACCAGCAGCAGCGGCAGCAGCCACCAGCTGCGGTAGGCCAGCCCAGCGCCGCCCAATCGCACCAGCAGTGGCCGCATCAGCGTCAGCACGGCTACGCCCACTGCCAGCCACAGGCTGGCCTGCCACAGTCCGTCGAGCAGCTCAGTCATGGTCCAGCTCCTGGATCAGCTTCTTCAGTTCGGCGATGTCCTGTGCGCTCAGCTGGCCGCGCTCGCTGAAGTGCGCCACCAGCGGCGCCACGCGCCCTTCGAAGACACGGCCGATGAAGTCCTGGCTCTGCGCCTCCACCCACGCCTGGCGCTGCAGCAGCGGCCGGTACAGGTAGCGCCGGCCATCGCGCTCGGCGGCGATCGCGCCCTTGGTCAGCAGGCGGTTGAGCAGGGTCTTGATGGTCGGCTCGGCCCAATCGCGGTGGGCCAGCGCGGCGACCACTTCGTCGGCACTACGCGGTGCCTGCTGCCACAGCACCTCCATCACAACGGCTTCGGCTTCGCTGATCGGGGTCATGGTTTACATCCGTAATCGATGATCCGATTACGCTCGTAATCGAACCACATGTCAAGCCCCTCGACTCCAGGTTCATCCCGGCTGCGCCAGCATCGATCCCTCCCGCCCAGGGCCCCGGATGAAAGCGCTGCCCAAGAAGGATTTCCCGGTCGAGCAGGCCCGCCGCTTCCTCGAACCCGGCCCGATCGTGCTGGTCAGTACCGCTTGGCGCGGCCAGCGCAACCTGATGACGATGGGCTGGCACATGGTGATGGGCTTCTCGCCTTCGCTGGTCGCCACCTACCTGTGGGACGCCAACCACAGCCATGCGCTGGCGCGTGGCAGCGGCGAGTGCGTGATCAACGTGCCCGGGGTGGAACTGCTCGATACCGTGGTGGATATCGGCAACTGCAGCGGCCGCGAGGTCGACAAGTTCGCCCATTTCGAGCTCGATGCGCTGCCCGCGCGCGAGGTCGGCGCGCCGCTGGTTGGCCAATGCCATTCGTGCTTCGAATGCCGGTTGTACGACGACAGCCAGGTGGCGTCGAGCAACCTGTTTGTCTGGGAAATCGTGCGCGCCCATGTTGCGCCCCGGCCGAAACTGCCGCGCACGGTGCATTACCGTGGCGATGGGCAGTTCATGGTGTCCGGCGCGGAAGTCTCGCGTCGACGGCGGTTCAAGCCCGACATGCTGTAATGCCCGCACTCCCCCACACGCAGGACCGCCGCGCATGACCGAACACCTCACCGACCTGGACGCCGCCGTCGATTGGTTGTTTGCGCGCGTGGACGGGCCGCTGCGGATCGGGGCACCGCTGGCACTGGGCAAGCCGCATCGGCTGCTCAATGCCCTCTACGCACGCGTCGAACATGATCCTTCGCGGCCGCTGCAGCTGTATACCGCGCTGTCGCTGAACCCGCCGAAGGCGCGGGGCAACGGCCTGGAGGCGCGCTTCCTGGCGCCGTTCGCGCAGCGCCATTTCGGCGATGATTTCCCGCGCCTGGCCTACGCCGATGCGATCGCGCGCGACGCATTGCCGGCACATGTGCAGGTGGAAGAGTTCTACATGCAATCCGGCGCCCTGCTCGGGTCGCGGCAGGCACAATCCAGCTATACCAGCCTGAACTACACCCATGCCGCCGACGCGGTCGCGCAGCGCGCACCGCAGGTGATCGTGCAGAAGGTGGCGATGCGCCCGAACGACCGCCGGCTTTCGCTGTCGTGCAACAACGACATCACCCAGGACACGCTGGATGCAATGACCGCCCGTGGCCTGCCGCGTCCGCTGCTGATCGCCGAGATCGATCCCCAGCTGCCCTACCTGGGCGGCTCGGCCACGGTCGATGTCTCGTTCTTCGATCTGGTGATCACTCCGCCGCCGCCGTATCCGGCGCTGTTCGGGCTGCCGCGGCAGCCGGTCGGCGATGCCGACTACGCCATCGGCCTGTACGCCAGCACGCTGGTGCGCGATGGCGGCACCCTGCAGATCGGCATCGGCACGCTGGCCGATGCACTCAGCCATGCACTGGTGCTGCGCCACACCGACAACGCGCGCTACCGCCGCGTGCTGCATGCGCTGGATCCGCAGCTGGCCAGCCACCCGCTGGTGCAGGAAATCGGCGGGCTGGATCCGTTCGAGGTGGGCCTGTACGGCTGCAGCGAGATGCTCAACGAGGGCTTCCGGCGGCTGGTGCAGACCGGGGTGATCAAGCGCAAGGTGCACGACGACCTGGCGCTGATGCAGCGCATCGAGAACGGCAGCACGTTGTCGATCGACCACGCCACCCTGGCCGCCGAGGGTGAGTACCTGCACGGCGCGTTCTACCTGGGCTCGCCGGAATTCTACGAGTGGCTGCGCACGCTGCCGGAAGACGAATGCCGCGCGATCGGCATGCGCCGCATCAGCGAGATCAACCAGTTGTACGGTGGCAACGAGACGCTGGAACGCCTGCAGCGCCGGCACGCGCGCTTCTTCAACTCCTGCATGATGGCCACCGCGCTGGGCGCGGCGGTGTCGGACGCGCTGGACGATGGACGCGTGGTATCCGGTGTGGGCGGCCAGTACAACTTCGTGGCGATGGCACATGCGCTGCCGGAAGCGCGCAGCGTGCTGATGTTCCGCGCCGCGCGCGATGACAAGGGCCAGCGCGCATCCAACGTGCGCTGGAACTACGGGCACACCACCATCCCGCGCCACCTGCGCGACATCTACCTCAACGAATACGGCATCGCCGACCTGCGCGGGCTGACCGACGAGGACTGCGTGCACGCAATGACCGCGATCACCGAGGCGCCGTTCCAGGATGAGCTGCTGCAGCAGGCGCAGGCCTCGCGCAAGCTGCTGGCGGCCGCGCAACCGGACCCGGCGCGCCAGCAGCGCAACACGCCGCAGGCGCTGGCAGCGGCGTTGGCCCCGTTCCGCGCCGATGGCAGCCTGCCCGACTATCCGCTGGGCAGCGATTTCAACGAGATCGAGCAGGTGCTGGTGAAGGCGCTGGCCTGGCTGAAGGCCAATACGCAGACCCGCGCCGGCAAGCTGCGTACCGTCTGGGCAGCGCTGCGCCAACCGGCAGGCGACGGCGATGCGGTGTACCTGCAGCGCATGGGCCTGCAGTCGCCGAAGGATTTCGCAGAGCGTCTGGACGCGCGACTGCTGCGCCTGGCACTGGCGCGCACTGCGTAAGCACTGGTGGCGCCGGGCCATGCCCGGCGAATGGGGATCGCTGCCAACCCAGCTTGGCAGCTCCCGGAGCGCCGTCGCTGACGCGGTATCCTGTAGCGATGAAAGACGACTCCCGTTTCCTGCGTGACCTGCAGCAGCGCCAGGCTGCAGGCGAAGACCTGCGTTACCTCTGCTTCTGGGGCCACCAGCCGCCGCGCATCGGTGTGTCCGCCTCGTGCTTCAGCCAGTGGTATGACGCAGGCTTCGACATCGATGGCATGCACTACCGCACCGCCGAGCACTACATGATGGCCGGCAAGGCGCGCCTGTTCGGTGCCACCGGCCTGCTCGACGCGATCATCGCCAGCGCCACGCCGGACAAGGCCAAGGCGCTCGGCCGCAAGATCGAAGGCTTCGACGAGGCGCTCTGGACGCAGGCACGCTACGACCTGGTCGTGGAGGGCAACAAGGCCAAGTTCGCGCAGAACCCGGAACTGGGCGCGTTCCTGCGCTCTACCGAAGGCTGGGTGCTGGTCGAAGCCAGCCCGGTGGACGTCATCTGGGGCATCGGCTTGGCAAAGGACCACGCCGACGCGCACAACCCGGCACAGTGGCGCGGATTGAACCTGCTGGGGTTCGCGTTGATGGACGTGCGCGAGGCGATGTAGCGTTTATCCACGCACGGCGTGGATCTACTGGCAAGACGACCGATTCGTTTCGCCCCATAGAAAAAGGGAAAGGCCGGCGTGCGCCGGCCTTTCCTTCATTGCACCGCGAAGCGGCTTACAGCGACTTGGCCGCTTCCACCACGTGGGCGGTGGTGATGCCAAAGTGCTTGTACAGCTGGTCTGCCGGAGCCGAGGCACCGAAGGTGTCGATACCGATCACTGCACCGTCCAGGCCGACGAACTGGCGCCAGAAACCGGTGACGCCGGCTTCCACCGCCACGCGCTTGCGCACTGCATTCGGCAGCACCGCTTCACGGTAGGCCGCATCCTGGCGCAGGAACACATCGGTAGACGGCATCGAGACCACGCGGGTCTTGATACCGGCCGCATCCAGCTGGGCCTTGGCTTCGGTGGCCAGCGAGACTTCCGAACCGGTGGCGATCAGGATCACGTCCGGGGTACCGGCGGCATCAGCCAGCACGTAGCCGCCGCGCTCGATCTGCTTGATCTGCTCGGCGCTGCGCGGCTGGTGCGGCAAGTTCTGGCGGCTGAACACCAGGCAGCTCGGGCCATCCTGGCGGGTGATCGCGGCCTTCCAGCTCACCGCCGACTCGACCGCATCGCACGGACGCCACACGTCGTTGTTCGGGATGTAGCGCAGCGAGGCCAGGTGCTCCACCGGCTGGTGGGTCGGGCCGTCTTCGCCCAGGCCGATCGAGTCGTGGGTGTAGACGTGGATGGCGTGGGCCGGGATCAGCGCGCTCATGCGCACGCCGTTGCGGGCGTAGTCGCTGAACACCAGGAAGGTGGCGTCGAACGGAATGAAGCCACCGTGCAGGGCCAGACCGTTGGCGATGGCGGTCATGCCGAACTCGCGCACGCCGTAATACACGTAGTTGGCGTTGGCGTCGTCGCTGGCAACCGATTTGCTGCCCTTCCACAGGGTCAGGTTGGAGTGCGCCAGGTCGGCCGAGCCGCCGACGATTTCCGGCAGCAGCGGGGCGAAGGCTTCGATGGCCAGCTGCGAGGCCTTGCGCGAAGCGATCGTCGGGCCTTCAGCGGCCACCTGGGCGATGTAGGCATCGGCCTTGGCAACGAAGTCGGCCGGCAGTTCGCCGTGCGAGCGACGGGTCAGCTCGGCCGCTTCCGCCGGATACTGGCTGGCGTACTTGTCGAACAGCTGCTCCCACTCGGCCTGGCGCAGGGTGCCGGCGCCGTTGGCACGCCAACCGTCGTAGATCGCCTGCGGGATTTCGAACGGGCCGTATTCCCAGCCCAGCTGCTTGCGGGTGGCTTCCAGCTCGTCCTTGCCCAGCGGTGCACCGTGACTGGATTCCTTGCCCGCCTTGTTCGGCGAACCAAACCCGATGGTGGTGCGGCAGCAGATCAGGGTCGGCTTGTCGCTCTGCGACAGCGCGGCCTCGATGCCGGCCTTGATGCTCTCCGGGTCGTGGCCATCGACGTCGCGGACCACGTTCCAGCCATAGGCCTCGAAACGCTCCGGGGTATTGTCGGTGAACCAGCCCTCGACGTTGCCGTCGATGGAGATGTGGTTGTTGTCCCAGAAGCAGACCAGCTTGTGCAGGCCCCAGGTACCGGCCAGCGACGCGGCTTCGTGCGACACGCCTTCCATCAGGCAGCCATCGCCCATGAACACCCAGGTGCGGTGGTCGACCACTTCCAGCTCCGGGCGGTTGAAGCGCTGAGCCAGCAGCTTCTCGGCCAGGGCGAAGCCCACGGCATTGGCGAAACCCTGGCCCAGCGGACCGGTGGTGGTTTCCACGCCCGGGGTCTCATGACGCTCCGGGTGGCCGGCGGTGTGGCTGCCCAGCTGGCGGAACAGTTTCAGCTGCTCGATCGGCAGGTCATAACCGCTCAGGTGCAGCAGCGCGTACTGCAGCATCGAACCGTGGCCGTTGGACAGCACGAAACGGTCGCGGTTGAACCAGTGCGGATTGCTCGGGTTATGGCGGAGGTAGTCGTTCCAGAGGACTTCGGCGATGTCGGCCATGCCCATGGGCATGCCGGGGTGGCCGGACTTTGCGGTTTCAACCGCATCGGCGGCAAGGAAGCGGATGGCGTTGGCCAACTGGCGACGGGTAGGCTGCGTCATGGTTCTGTCGGAATCGGGAGGCGGCCGCGGACGTGCGGGCGGCCTATTGTCCCATAGTCACCGGGCGGGGGTCAGTTCACCTTGCCCGGTCGTGCCGGCCGCTGGCCGGCAGTTGCGCAGAATTCGATGAAGATCATGTAGTTG